>JBHPHX010000031.1:0-2004 GCA_042571515.1 Patescibacteria group bacterium | reverse complement strand
GGATCCTTTTCCCCAGCAATGATAGTTAATTTAGTTATTCCCTTCATATTCCGTAGAGGAAGTGACTATATAGGTGTTTTGGTTCATAGAGAGTATTTAATGCACGAAACATATGTTTACATTGGCATAAGCTCCTTTCTCATAGCGCTTTTTGGCCATATTTCTATGCAAAAAGGCCCTATAAAAAGGTTTTGTTCTATATTAGTGGGCTGTTTCCTTGTTTTAGGATTTTTGAAATATATTCCATTTATAGGAAAAATACCTATTCCCGGAGTGTCTATGTTTAGATATTGGGGTCGGTCAGTAATCCTCCTGAATCTTGCAGTTGCTACACTTGGAGGTTGGGCCGTTTCAAAATTACCAAAAATTAATTTTAGCAAAATTTTAGAAATTGGGGCATTTATTGCGGGCTACGTTTTAATTTTAGAGGTTTTTAGTTATCCCAACCCAAGAACAATTGGTATGCTCAGGCTATTTTTAAGAGACGATTATGTATTTGAACCAATGCTTTTGATTTGGATTTTAATTTTTGCACTAACCGCAGTGTTCTGGCTAAGTAAAAGGTATAGAAAATATGTTGGCTATATAGTTATTTTAGATTTACTAGTTTTTGGCAAAGTGGCTATGGACGATTTCTTTGTAAATAAGTCGGCCTTGGAATTTGAGAGACAGGGGGAATTTGAAAACGTTAGGGTTTTAGATTCCACGGGGGTTATAAATGGGGATACTGCCCTATTTTACGATTTCTGGGGCCTACTGGGATATAGTATGTTTGCGCCCAATGATCTCTATAACTATCTACAAAATTTGGGATTTAAAAATGCCCGAACCCAATCTCATTTGGATGATTTGTATATTAAATCTGATGTGTTTAAAGCTCAAATGAGTAATTTAGGTGTTGAGAAAATTATTACAAATGAAGGTGTTCTGGATACCAGCTTTAAAGATACTAGTGTTATAAAAAAGGAAGGATATTATAAATTTAATACTGGTTCCCAAACTAAAATATCTACGAGAGTAAAATATGACCCAGGATGGGTTGTTGCAGGGGCTGAAATTATGGAAAACAGTGGTTACATAGACCTACAGCTATTTGAGAATACCCCGGAGGTTGAGTTAAGGTATGTCCCAAAGCCTTTTTTGAATGCTTTGCCTGTGAGTTTAGGTTTGCTTGGTTTATACTTTATTTATGAACGAAAATATTCGTAAAATCTTGTTTTTTGTCATTGTTGCCTTGTTTTTAGGCGTGAGACTTGTTGGTGTTGGAACTGATATAGCCAACACAGATTCAACTCGCTGGCACCGCCGGAGTTATGAGTTTCTAGAAGGACTGAAAAGATTTGACCTTGCAGAAACCTACCAGCATTATCAACCGGGGGTGACCGGCATGTGGATCACCCTCCCTGCAAGAGAGCTGGCCTTTAAATATCAGATGTGGCAGGGGGTTTTAGAACCAAAAACTTTAAATAATGCTGATTTTTTTCCAATAATTCATGGTCTATCAAAAGCCTCAATAATTATAGTTCTTGCGGCCCTACTCCTATTTCATATGAAAAGCATTGAAAAACTTTTTAACCGGAATACGGCTTTGATATATGGATTTTTTATGATAGTTGAGCCTTATTTAGTAGGGATTGACCGCTGGTTCCATATGACTTCTCTTGAAACGTATTTTGCCTTTGCTTCTTTACTAGCCTTATTTATATGGAACAAAGATAAGAATAAAAAGCTTTTTATATTTTCAGCACTGTTTTTTGCGCTGTCTGTGCTTTCAAAACTTACCTCTTTGATTCTTGGGCCAATATTGCTATTTATACTTTTAAATCACTATAGAAATGAAAGAGATTCCAAATCAGTTATAAAAAACATAGTTACTTATGGGCTGGTGGTTTTTGGCGTGTTTATAATTTTATTTCCGGCCTTATGGGCCGACTTTCCCGTTACGATAAACAAACTTATTGGATCATTTGGGGGTGCCGTTTTGGAAAATGTTAGAAATAACAT
>JBHPHX010000030.1:0-2550 GCA_042571515.1 Patescibacteria group bacterium | reverse complement strand
AGGCCCTATTGGTAGTGTGTAGGAAACCAAAACATTTTCAGATGTTTCTGCATCCTCTCCCCATCCTTCAGGAACACAAACTTTGAAGCCAAAATCCTCACTATCAAGTGTTGTCCCCCCGTCACAGTACAAGGGTTCAGGCGGATTTTTTAAAAGCTCGGCCTCGGCTGTTAGCGTATCAATTTGTTCTTGTAATTTAACTTTTTCTTGCTCATGCGTTTCCATTAGACTAGAGATTTCACTTTTGTGAGCATCCTTTAGACTAGAGTACCCAAACCCAGCCCCAGCAATAACAATGACCCCGAATATTACTCCTGCAATAAGTCCTTTGTTTAAAGCAAATTTGGAGGGTGGTTTTGGTGCATCTACAGACTGTTCAATATCCACAGCAGGTGGTGTTTCAATAGGCTTTTCTTGATTATTGGTTATAGTTGTAGTTTCCATAGGCAGCTAATTTATTTTAACTTAGTTTTCTAGAATTCACAATTTATTGTGCAAAGACCGATACCGGAAGGGGTCTAAAAGATTTTACAACTAGATCATAAGTGTCCAAAGTATCTTCGTAAGCTACACCATTAATGTTAAGAAGCCAAATATCAAAAACAACTTCATCTATTGTGAAAATTGTACTGATAAATGTGTGGGTTTCTACGGGATCGGTGTCTGTAGTAACCAAACTTGTGGCCCTAACAGTTTCAATATCATCAAGCATTCGATTTTCAACGGTTACAGCATCTTCGTCTGCATTTTGTATAATCTCATCAATAAGGGTTTGTTGTGTAATATTGGATCTAGGTGCAACAAATATTTGATTATAGTGCTCATCTTCTGTATCTCTAATCAGCGCCAGCACAAGAGAATGGGGTTTTTCAGGATCTGGGTCTGGCAAGCTGTCTTTTTTCCATTCATTGGGTATACAAATCTGGAAGTTATACTCCCCGTTTTCATAAATGTTTTCGCAAGTCGATTCGGGTGGGTTTTTCAAAAGTTCAATTTCGGCTGTCAGAGAATCAATTTGCCCCTGTAATTCAGCTTTTTCCTGCTCATGGGTTTCCACTAGACCAGATACTTCACTTTTGTGAGCACTTTGGAAACTGTAAAAACCAAATCCAACTCCAGCAATAATAATGATTCCGAATATTGTTCCAGCAATAAGGCCTTTGTTTGAAGAGGATTTTGGGTTGGGTTTAGATTCCACTGCGGGTTCGTTTGATATTGTTCTGGCTTCTATGTCTATGGATGGTGGGACAGAGTCTTCTTCCATGTAAAAATTGTATCACATTGTATATAAAAAATGCTCGTGCTACAAAGTGTTTTATAAAGCCAGTTCTGCATGTACTTAAGCCTATATTCCATTGTCTGTTGTATCACTTATACTTATGACGTATCATAAAAACAATGAATAAAGTGTTAGTCACCGGAGGTACAGGTTTTATAGGTAGTCATCTAGTTGAAACCCTGCTGAAACAAAATAGAAAGGTAAGAGTGTTGGCATTACGCTCTCCTTCAAACCCCATCGAATTGGAAAATGAGGAAATATTAAGAAAAAAGGGGTGCGAGATAGTTTATGGGGACCTATTGGATAAAGAAAGCTTGGTTGCTGCAGTGGAAGATGTGGATACGGTTTTTCACCTCGCGGGTATTTCCAGACCCATGAAAATCGGGCCAAGACAATACTATGGTGCCAATGTTGTGGGCACAAAAAATCTTTTGGAAAGCATTAGAGCAAAAAGCATAAAAAGATTTGTTCATGTGAGTACTGTTTCTGTTTTAGGTGTAAGCCCCAACGGACATCCTCTTAGAGAAGATGAATTTCAATACGAAAGTATGTACTATGCTCAAAGTAAAAGAGAGGGAGAATACGTAGCATTGCAATATTTTTATGAGTATAAGATCCCGGTTGTGGTTATAAGACCTTGTCTAGTATATGGTCCAAGATGTTTAGTACGCTTAATAATGTTCAAATATGTAAAGTTGGGATTGTTTCCACTTTTCAATGATGGTCAAGCTCTAATGGAATTTGCTTATGTAGATAATGTAGTAAATTCCTTATTACTTGCAGAACAAAAAGAAAATATTTTGGGAGAAGTCTTTAATATTACAGATGGACGCCCATACAAAATAGGTACTGTCCTAAAGATTATTGCAACTCAGTTAGGTGTTCGCGCGCCTTTTATCAAAATTTCAGTGCCCGTAGGCAAATTTTTGGGATATGTCTCAGAGATCATATCCACTTTTTTGGGGATATATCCCCCCTTCTCCTCTACTGCTGCAGATTGGATGTCCAGAGATGTTAATGTGTATGATTGTACTAAGGCAAAAAAAGTATTGGGTTATAAACCAAAAGTTTCCTTGGAAGAAGGCATCAAAAAATCTATAGAATGGTATAAATCCAAAAAGTTGTTATGAATCATAAGTCTCATCATGTGTAAAAAATACTTTAAAAATCTATGGAGTAACAATAAAAAAAGGCGGAAAGAATTCTTACTAGATTTCGCACATACACATAAGGACACTATAACGCGATACATTGATCTAGGATGTGATGAC
>JBHPHX010000029.1:0-2878 GCA_042571515.1 Patescibacteria group bacterium | reverse complement strand
TTGGTTGATTTACAAACCCCCTTGCTTTGTGAGCACCAATGGTTTCCGTAGTTTTTATATCGGCCCTGTCTTCGAGATACTCCAAATCGTTTTCAAAAGACCCATCCCATGTTGTTATTCCAAAACTACATGTAGAGGCAAAGGTATCTTCGCCAATGTAAAAAGTTACAAACTCTAGTTCTCCCATAGTGGGATTTTTCGTAACATCCAACTTCCAATCTTTAGGGTATTTTACTGTGTATTTTGGGTTTTCATGGTTAAAAACTTTCCATGAGGCAGTTGGATCTTCTTTTTTGACTTTTGAGAGCACAAGCTTCTTAACTTCAGGAATATCAGGGATGTCGGGGAAATTTTTAGAGACAAAAACGTAAGCAGTTCCTATAGTGATAAGGCTGATAAACGAGGCTAGAATTATTCCCTTCATAGATCCTTCTAAAAGTTAGGTTTCTCCTCAAAAATCTCAAAAGTATGAATAAACATGTCTCCCCCACTTTCTTTTACACTAACAACAAGCCACGTGTCGTCGGTTCCATCCTCAAATATTGCTGGAAAAGCAACAAAATATAGCCCCATTGTGTAGTAAATTTCTGGCTCATCCCTAGAACTATAATTACCAAAATCATCGCGTAACCCATCAAAAGTTGCTTCCATAAAAGGAATAGTATCAGGGGTAAAGAAAGTTCCAAAAGATTCCATATCATTCTCGTCATATGCATCTAAAGCTTCGCCTATAACCTTATTGGATTTTTCTTCAATAGCATCGTAACTCTTGCCTTCCAGTAAATATATTCTGTAGCCAAATAGGAAGAAGGTTAAACCAAAAAACAGTAAAGTTATAAGAAACCCTAAAATACCCAAGATTTTAACTTGTTTCCCTTCCACAAAAAGCATTCCCAGAGTTCCCAGCCCAAGTACCACCAGTAATATTTTAGGTAAACCTATGTTTTCGAAAAATGTTGGAGCAGCAAGTGCCAAAAACCCCATTAGAGGTACAAATAAGAGTACAAATGTAGCTACAAGCAATTTTTTTCTACCCTCCTGGCGTATTAAGTAATGACTAGATCCAAGGAAAACTACTGCCGCAAATGCAACCTTGAATATATACATACGTTCCGCCTCTATGGATACAAATACCTTAGTTAAAAACGGGAAACCTGTAACATAACTTCCCCCTACAACAATCAAAAACATAAAAACATATGCCAAAATGCCCAGAATATTGGTACTACCAAACGCTGCGTAGCCCAAGGCAGCCAAACCAAGAAGAGTGATGATAAAAGCTATAGTTACAGAACCTCTGTAGTGGATAAAGAGGCCTAAAAAAGGTAACAGCGACCCGATAATAAGTGCGATAAGAGGCAAAGACTTTTGGGCAATTGGGCTTTTTGTAAACATCTGTAACTTAATGCTAGTACAAAAGCTGGGGTTGTGCAAGATCCCCCCATTTGCTACCATTTATATAATATGCCCAAAGCACTTACGTTTCTTACACTCCTGGTTTTTACATGTTTAATCATTCCCACCAAAACCTTTGCTCTTAATGCTAAGGGTAGGTGGAATATTGCGGGAGAGAGTCAGGCAGGAAGCATAAAATTTAGTTTTCCTCCCAAAGGAGGTAGTGTTAGTGGTGGAGAGTTTTCAGGTGGAGGGGGTGGCGGTAAATATAGTATTCAATATGGTGGTAGATTTAAGGGTAATTTTAGCGGAGGTTGGTCAGGTAGGCTTAGTGGTACTTTTTCCGGCTGGGTTTCAATTTCATATTACGACCCAAGCATAGAGGATACTGTAATGAAGAATGAGGATATTTATGGGGATTGGTCAGGTAATATTAGTGCTGATGGTTCTGGAACCGCTTATTTCAAAAATAATGCTCCTGGGGGTCTATCGGGCTCTGCTAACTTTACTTTCTCAAAGTCAGCTTTTGAAAGGGAATATGGGGAGAAGCTTATAAAAGATGAAGCTGAAAAAGCTGTAGAACAGTATGGAGAGCAGGAGATGGAGAAGGAGAAGGAAGAGGAAAAAGAAGCCGAAGGAGTAATGGAAGAGGCTAAGTCTAGTCTCGATCCGGAAGATTATAAAGATTGGGAAGATGTGTACCTTGAGGCTAGAAAATTAGAAAGAGAAGCGAGAAGGAGAGAGTGGTTTAGAGATAGATGGGCCTGTAGCCCAACTGACCCTAACTACCTTAGGTACTCCAAACTTAGTGACGATGAGGCACCTAATGTCTGGGAGCGCGGGATGTTTGTTGTAATTGAAAAAACTGAGGAGGTTAACGATAAGGTGACAATCGGAGCTATAAAGGTGTTAAACGCAATTGAGGAGGAGTTTCTAAAGGCGTTCGCCCCCAAAGAACCTACATAGCTTGAAAAAGTGGAAACCCCCAATTTTTTTGTAATAAACTGGGGGTTTAAATTTAACCAACCTTGTAAGTAATTTTAATAGCTAGACAGAATTCCTTTTTCCCCGGACCTGGATGCCTTTGCATACTCACACTTTTTCTTCTTGGCTCGCCTTTTAGGGTTCCTTTCAAAGTTTCTCCCACCTCAGAAACAAACTTCGGTGGCATGCCGTCAGAGATTTCCACAAATTTCTCCCATGTCATATGTTGAAGGCCTGGATTATCTCCAGGGACACAAATAAAGGTATCTGGATCTACGGGGCTGGATGTGGCCGCTATTGGAGAATAACCGATCATAACAGATTTTCCCTTATCAGTAATTACATACTGCAGCTGTGGTTTTTGCATTTTCTTCTCCTTTTCAAATATTAAAACCGTCGTTTGGGGTTATTGTAGCATTTTGAGAGTTTTTTTATCGGCGGGCTTATCTTTAAAAAGAAAGGCAAAAACGATAATCCCCCACCCGAGGATATCCATGAT
>JBHPHX010000028.1:0-3341 GCA_042571515.1 Patescibacteria group bacterium | reverse complement strand
GGCTTAGTACGAAACACAAAACTAGGTACCCCCCAGTGAAATTAGGGTCAAAAAAGGTTGAAGCTAGACGATTTTTATGTGGATCCCAACCTAAACTTTCGTCCAACATTGTAAAATCTGGCAACACTGCAAGTTGAATAAATCCCCCGATAGCAACAAAAAATCCGCTAAGCATGAAGATTTTAATGACAAGTTCACGCGGAATAGAGTTGTGCGTAACAATGGCTGCCAAAACATAAAATAGAAATCTTATTCCATAAAATCCTGCGATTAAAACTTGGGGTGGGGTATACCTATAAAAATTAGCAATCATAGAAATAACGACAACTAATATAAATAACAAAAAAGGATATAAATAATTCGAGACAAAAAATTTCCTCTCTATTCCAAGCAAATAAATTAGCCCAATTAAAACGTACAAGATAATTAAGGCATCAAAAAGATAGACCTTACTCTCCCCTATTTGACCCAGAACTGAAAATTGCCCAAATGATAGGGCAGTAACAATTGCGATAAATAATAATTTAAGCATATTTTGATTTCCAGGCTTTAACGGCGGCAAAAACAAGCATAATTAGAATGAGAAATTCCGAGACATGTGTCACTATTGCGGCTGCATGAAAAGAGTATTTTGGTATAAATATCAAGTTTAGGGTTAGGTTAACACCTGCTACACATAAATAAATAAAAGGCAGATAAATTTGTTTTCCTAAAGTTACAATAAGCCACGAAATGGGCTGGGATAGATAAAAAAGTATCAAACCAGAAACTAAGATACGCAAAACCAAAATAGATTGATTAAATTCCTCACCACCCAAGATATTGATTACTATTGGTGACAAAACAACTCCAATGATTCCAGCCAACACCCCAAAACTAGCTAAAATATAAATTGTCTTCAAAAAAGATGATTTTAATTTTTCCTTACTCTCTTGCATATTTTTTACCATAACGGGAAACATGGCATTCATAAAAAATGTGGGAACAACAAGGGCCACCTCAAAAACTTTGTAAGGCAAACTATAAACTGCAACTGACTCTGTGTTTGAGAGATTATAATTTATTGGCAATTTTAAAAAGGATAATAGAAACTCGTCTTCCTTAAAACTCATCTGACTAAAAATAAACATAATTCCAAGCGGCAGCGCACTAGCAAAAAGAAATTTCCAAAGTTTTGGGTCAATTCTAAACTCTGGTTTCACACCTAGCTTACCCAAAAACCTCGTTCCAACAAAAAAGGTAATTAATCCCCCTACAACATAGCTAAAACTAATCCACATAACATGTAGTTTCAAATGGGAAAACAGTAAAATAGAGGCTAAAACAACCGTGTAGCCAGATATTAGAGATATAGTGGAGTAATCATATCTAAGCTTTGTTTGAAAAATAATATTCATGCTTGTGAACAGTGATTGAGTAAATATCAAAAATAAACTTAACCTAATTCCAAATATCAAATTTTTTGAATAAGGGAAAGCTAGTAGGACAATGGTAAGAAGCATTATCAAAAATCCAGCAAAAAACGATCTGATCAAAAATATATTTCCCAAATATTTACCTGCTTTGGAAAAATCCTTGGAAAGCTCTCTAGTAGCAATTGCGTTAATTCCAAAATCTACAATAATGAAAAATAATGCTGGCCAGCTTTGCATAAGGCTAAATTCGCCAAAGCTAGCTCGCCCATATACACGAGTAATAACAATAGTGGCAAGGATGGTAATGGACATCGTAGTTACCTTGCCAATAATTTGATAGATTGTATTGTTTAATACTTTTTCAATCACAACTACTTAAATTGTATCAGGTTAGGGACTTGCCTTGATATAATAAATCTCATGAAGCGGGAAATAAGGATAATAGAAATAATTTTTGGCTTAGTTATAGGTTTAGTAATTGCCACTTTTGTAATTAAGAAGTTTCCGCCCAAAGGAACAATCATTTCTCCTTTGAGCAAGTCTTTTAGTATTTATGCCTTTTTGACCAAACACGAGCCACCCACAAAAACAGTTTATGGCTTTCTACCTTATTGGAGTATTGAGAGAGCAAAATATCTCCAACTTGATAAATTGACCCATATTGCCTATTTTGGCCTCCATATAGATAAGGACGGTAATTTTCTAACACAAGATGATGAGGGTTTTTTGGTACCTGGCTACAACCATTGGAAAAATAATGAAGATCTTCATACTTTGATAAAAAACGCCAAGACCTCGGGTGTGAAGGTGGCTTTGACTATAGTCTCTCATAACGATGAGATATCAGATCAATTTTTGGACTGCTCCTCATGCTGGGAGACCTTGGCAGATAATATACTTTACGAACTAAAAGACAAAGAAATTACCGATATAAACCTAAATTTTGAATACGTGGAATATACCGAAGGTGATACTGCGCAAAAATATAGCGAGCTCACAAATTATCTTAATAATACTTTGGATTGGGAATTTGGCGAATCTGAGGTTATAGTTTCCACTTTTGCGGACTCTCTAGTAAAGCCGCGTGTAACGGATGTTAAATCTCTGTCCGAGGTGGCAGATGGTTTATTTATAATGGCATATGATTTTCATAGGCCAACCTCAGATAACGCTGGTCCGGTAGCCCCAATTGATGGAATTGGCGTGCATGCGGAGTACGATATTAAAACTATGTTGAAAGACTATCTTTCAATAATTCAACCAGGAAAATTAATTTTGGGTGTCCCCTACTATGGATATAACTGGGTTGTAGAAGAGGATAAGGAGTATGCTCAAAGGATAGAAGGAGATGAGGATATCGGTTATTCACAATCCCAAACTTACGAAGGAATTATGGAAACAATTATGGAAGTGGATCCAACAGTAAAATGGGACGATCTTGCAAAATCTCCGTATTTTACGTACATTAGTCCCGAAACTGGATCTACGAGAGAGGTGTATTTTGAGAATAAGGATTCTTTAAGGGAAAAGTATAAATTAGTGAAGCAGAATGGGTTGCAGGGGGTGGGAATTTGGGCTTTGGGCTATGATGCCGGCTACACCGACCTTTGGGATTTGTTAAGGGAAGAGTTTATAAATTAATATTGTATACTCTTCCTATTCGGGCTTATAGCTCAGTTGGTTAGAGCGCTGCATTCACATTGCAGAGGTCTCTGGTTCGAATCCAGATAAGCCCACCATGATACAATTATTCGGTAATGAAAAAAATTAACCCCATTTCCGTATTTATAGACTTTTTAGAAATAACCATTATTGGGGCAGCGGTATTTTGCTTGGTTTATCTACTAGTTGGGCAATTATTAGAAGTAACTGGAGACTCCATGTTTCCAACCTTTGAAGATGGCGAGCAAATCATTGCAGAAAAAA
>JBHPHX010000027.1:0-3501 GCA_042571515.1 Patescibacteria group bacterium | reverse complement strand
CTGAAAGCGCTATAGTAAAAGAAAGGTCAAAATTTAATTTAAAAGAAAAACTGCAGACTTTAAAAAGCAAGTTCGGGGGAGGAAGAAAAACAAAACAAAGAGTTAGTTCCATTGTAGATTCAATTCCTATAAGAAAACGGGTAAAAAAACCAAAAATTGAAAAGGGGCCTAATATAAAAATTAAAAGAAGTTTAAAACCAAAGATGTCTCTGTCACCAAAACTTTTGATTCCGGTTGTGTTGATTTTGTTAGCGGGGTCAATAATCTGGACTAGATCGCCAAGTCGTTCTACCCCTGACGATGACAGTGTGGTAGAAACCACAGAGGAAGTACTTAACGAAGTACCTGAGCAAGACGTACCACCTGCCAAAGAGGACACTACCGAAGAGGATGAGAAAACAAATACCACGCGGGTTGTAGACGAGGCTTTCTATGATATTGCCCTAGCAGACTCAGTTGCAAAACCAGAAAATATAGTTGCTTTTGACAACACTGTGGTAGTTACAGATAAAACTAGTGGAAAAATATTCACTTCCAGTATAAGTACTCCTAAATTTGAGGCTTTAGAAAATGTATATGTAGGTATTGATAATACTGCAAGGGTAGAAAAGGACCTATACTTTTCTTACGGTGAGGGTTATGGCACTTATGATTTAGTAAATGGTAAATTGGTAAACTCCTACATTGGCGAGTTTGGAATAACGGGAAATTATATAGGCAATATCTACTCCCTAAAGGATGGGAAAATTACAAAGTACGTTCCAGAAGAAGGGTCACTAACAGGCTCCACGTGGGGTGAGGACGAGGCATTAAAAACTGCAAAAGATCTAGATGTTGCTTACAGCATTTTTGTTCTAACCGATAATAATTTAATGGCTTACACCAGCGGAGAAAAAGGCGATTTTGAGATTACAGGTTTAGATAAACCTTTTGCAAACGCAGTTCAGGTAGTAGCGAGTATAGATTTCGACAATATTTATGTAGCTGACGCTGGAAATGGTAGGGTAGTGGTTCTTAGTAACGAAGGGGAATTTGTAAAACAGTTTAAATTGGAGGGAAAGAACTGGAACAATCTTAGGGGAATTAGCGTGAGTGCAGACGAAAGTGAATTGTGGGTTTTGGATGGAAGTAGGGTTTACAAGATAGCTTTAGTACAGTAAAATCAACCACGTCATGGAACTTAAGGCCGAAAAAAGAGATCTTCACGGCAAGAAAACAAAATATTTAAGACAAGAAAGAAAACTTCCTGCGGTTATTTTTGGACCTGGCATGGGATCTATTTCTATTACCATTGAGTACAACGATTATATAAAAATATTCAAGGAAGCTGGGGAAACACAGGTTATTGATATCGTTATTGGAGAAAAGAAATACCCAGTTTTAATAAAAGAGGTACACCCCCACCATATAACTTCCCAACCAATCCACATTGGCTTTTATAAAGTAGATTTAACCAAAAAAGTTACCGCAAACGTACCTGTTGAGATTATAAATGAAGAAGAAAACCCGCTTGTTAAAAGTGGCGAGTATTTAGTCTTAACTGTAACAGATGAAATTGAGGTAGAAGCTTTACCAAATGATCTTCCAGAGAGGTTTGAGGTTGATGCTTTGGAATTAGTTAATCCAGATACCGTTATTACTACTGCGGAACTAAAATATGACAAATCAAAGGTAGAAATTGTTTTGGGAGAAGATGGGGAAGAGGAGATTATAGCAAGATTGGATTACGCACAAATGGCAGAGGAACCCGAAGAGGAAGAGGTAACCGAGGAAGAATTAATGGAAGACATCGAAGCTACAGAGGAGCTAAGTGAAGAGGAATTGGAGGAAAGAGGGGAATTAGAAAAGAAAGAAGGGAAGGAAGAAAAAGAAGAGAAAGAACCTGCGGGAAATTCCCCAGACCAAAAATAACTTGTATTTTTGTTGATCCTATAGTAAAATAGGCCTAAATAGACCGTTGACCCCTTAGGGGGATTTTTTAAATCACAACCAAAAGGAGGTGTGTGATGATTAGTGCAAGCAAGAGACGATGGGCGGTTCTATTCTTGATAGTATTTTTTGTTATTGCTATTGTTTGGGTTTCTTACGAACCCAAGCTCCAGTCCCAACCCATCGAGCTAGAAAAAAAGTTCTCAGAAGATAAGGGGACGGAAAAGCAAGATGCACCTTTCTTCCCTATCATATTCCCTGTAAAGTTTTCTACTGAAAACATAGAGGGGAAATGGTTAATGAATTTTAGGGGACTCAGAGCAAATGTCTTTGCAAGAAGTATGGGAACTTATAACGAGTTGCCTAAGAATCTAAATAGGATTCATCTGGTTCTGGGTACTGAAAGGTGTGAAGTGTATGTGTGGCCTGAAGTACCACCCACAGAGGAAGCGAGAAGCCTTTCTCATACCTCAGAAACCGGGCAGATGTTTTTGTACGTGGGAGGGAAAAAGCCTACCAGATGCAATGCTTTTCTGATTGGTGTCGCCCCAATTCTATGGAGAAAGGTGCAAAATGGGAGCATCCCAATTCCAAACGACGAGGTTTTTTCGAAGGTGCTTTTGGAAATCACTTTTCCAGAGGAATATGCGAACCTTTACGAAAATGACGACTTGCTCTGGGAAGCTAGTCTCTACCAAATGTGGATCTTCATATTCGGAGGAATCTTCGTGACTGGTCTTTTTCTATACGCTAAGCGTAGGTGGAAACAGAGAAAAGAAAGATTACTCTCACAAGCTGAGGAAGTAACTTTCGCCAGAAACACCCAACCGAAGGAGGATTTAGGGGATCTAGATTTTGAAACAACGTAATAACCAAAAAAGCCTGTGGGCCTAACAACGAATCACTTCGTTAGGTCTGCGGGCTTTTTGCTTTCTTGAGGCCAATCACTAACAATCAAAGGCTCATCATACTTCCGTGGAATATTTTGCCAAATCTCTTCTGTAACAAAAGGCATAAATGGGTGAAGCAGTTTCAGACAATTTAGAAATATATGCCTTAGCACACTTAGCGCCACGTCTTTATCATCTCTATCTTTCACACTCTCTATATATTTATCTGCTAACTCATGCCACACAAACTGATAAATTGCTTCCCCGGCATCTGCAAACCTATATTTTTCCAGACTAGAATTTACTTGTGTAATTAAAGAATCCAAACCATTAAGAATTTCCTTGTCCTCTTCTGTAATATTCATTTCGGAAGTATAAAAGGGTATTTCCCCATCGTGATCTTCAACCATCATATTCATAAACCTAGCTATGTTCCAAATCTTATTAGCAAAGTTTCGGTATCCAACAACTTTATCTCTTGGAAAATTAAAGTCCTTTCCATTTGCAGTACCTGCTATTAGGCCCATCCTTAGCGCATCTACACCAAACTCTTCCATATATTCTTCGGGGTTAATAACATTCCCCAAACTTTTACTCATTTTTTTGCCATCTAGCGCTCTAACATGCCCATGCAAATAAACATCCTTAAATGGAGATTTCCCTGTTAGGTAGTAGCCGAACA
>JBHPHX010000026.1:0-3590 GCA_042571515.1 Patescibacteria group bacterium | reverse complement strand
TAGGTTTATACATCTTTGACCAAATAACAAAAGTCTCAGCAGGCGTAAAAGGTTTGTTTGCTAAATCTTTTGGAGGTTCAAACCAAGCTGCAACAACACGCTTTTTGTTATCTGTGTTTTTCTTGTCACTAAGCCATCTAAGAAATATCTTAATTGGCAGAAGAAAAAACCACCAACCAGCAACTGAAACCCAAAAAACCATAATTATGGTTTGCCAAATGTGAGATCTATCTGGAGTAGGTTCCAAAACATCCACAACTCCCTTTGGAAAACCATATACTACCGTCATACCTTCGCGAGGCCCAAGAACTTCCTGTGAGGCATAAGATAGTCTAGTATTAGTGTTTTTTACTACACTACAATTGGATATAGTTGACCCAGAAGTACCTGTGTAACAAGCAAAATTAATAGATTCGAAATTTACATCCGAGTTATCAAATAATTCTACGACTGTAACTGCAGAGTCAATTGGTACATCTCCCCCGTGACCGGGTGCGTTCCAATACAATTCATCGTGCTCGGAAAAGTATGTGATTGTTCCAGAAACAGTATATTTTATTTCATAGTCATGAGTTCCAGTTATAGTTTTATCTGGATTACCAATTTTAATAACTAATTCTTTATTCTCGTTGTATTTTGTGTATTGATGGGAAACGGAATCAACGTCAATATCTAATTTAAATTTCTTACCTTCGGAATTTATTTTAATATAAGGTATTTTTCTTATTATTCCATGGCGGTAATCTGGAAATGTATATTTTATACGTTCCGTAACATCTATAGTCCCATCTTTTTGAATAATAATGTGTGTAAATTGAGAATTTATTTTTTCTGCACCAAATACGTTGGGTATAAGTAATATTACAAGCAGTAGAAATATTATTTTTCTCATTTTTTATCTAGTTTCTCTAAACCCAACCCCTTTACCCCAAAATACACAACTCCAGCAACAACTAGGAAGTCAATCAAAACCATCAGAAAATTCCCCAGCATTAGTTCTGATGGCCCCAGCTTAATAGCAAATGAGGATACATTTCCTGCCGAGCCTAGAACAACTCCCAGGACCGGATTAATGATATCGGTTACTAAGGAAGAAACAACTTTTGAAATAGATCCCCCTAGTATGAAACCAACTGCAAGTCCCACAACTCCTTGTTCTCTAATAAAGTCTATAAATCCTTTAACTTTTTTAGGCATATAATTCCTTTCAAAATTTATATTAGCTTGCCAGCCGGAGCTTTAACGTAGGCTGGTGGGCGGAACAGGACTTGAACCTGCACGGGATTTAACTCCCACAGCGACCTCAACGCTGCGTGTCTACCAATTCCACCATCCGCCCATAAACGAGTGAAATTATATCATTAGTTGGTGCCAAAGGTGGGGGTCGAACCCACACGCTCAAAGAGCACAGCCTTCTGAAGACTGCGAGTCTACCAATTCCTCCACTTTGGCTTAATACCCACAATGATATACTACATATATGAAAAATCAATCCGGCCTAATACTCATTCCCATGTTATTAATAATAGTTGGAGCAGGTGGTTATCTCATCCATAAATCTAGGCAAGGCCAGAAAATTCCAAACGAAATTGAAAAGGTACTAGGAACCGTTGAAGGCGTTTCTGCTTTTAGAAAATTTTTAAATAAATCAAATGATTTGGAAAACAATTCTAATTGCCCAAAACCAAATACGTGGGCAATGGTGATCACAGAAAGCAAGGCAAATGAATTACTGCAAAATAACGTTGGAAAATATAAATATGGTGGATACTCTGTTGAAGGTGGAGAGATAAATTTCCTTGATGGCGGACTAGAAGCTAACCTTAAACTTAATAAAAATAGAGAATTATATATCAGATTATCTCTAATCAAAGATGGCGCTGATTTTAATGTGGAAGAAGTTAAAAGTGTAGGTGGAAAAAGTGTTTCTAATTTAGAATTAATATTGTTAAAAACAGGCCTGAAAAACCTAGACAAAATCATTAAAAAACTAGCTCCTGAAGAATATGTTAAATCATTTCACCACATTGATATTTATGGAGATTACAAAATGGACGTATTTTTCTACACCAGCGAATACCTTGATTGTATCAAAGGCTAGCGTAAGCCTTGATTTTGCCTAAAATAAGCCTCTTTCCCTGTAACTGATCCCAAGAATATATTTTACTATCTCTGCGCATATCTATGAGTTTTCTAGCCGAAGTAGGACCAATACCAGGTATTTTTAATAAGTTCCAGTAATCAGCTCTATTTATATTTATAGGGAAAAATTCTGGATGCCGTTTAGCCCAAAGCAACTTTGGATCTTCCATCTCTGGTAAATAACCTCCCTTATCCATAGGCAAGTCACTTGCTGAAAACCCATAAAATCTCATTAAAAAATCACTTTGGTATAATCTGTGCTGCCTAACTAGAGAAGCCGCGGGTTTTTGTCCCAAAGGAGTGTCCGGTACTGGTCTAAAAGCGGAATAAAAAACTCTAGTTAATTTAAAGCTTTTATACAAAACACTGGTTACTTTCAAAATATCTTCATCGGATTCGGTTCCAGCACCCACTACAAACTGCGTCGTTAAACTTGGAGTACGTTTACCCTCCTTTTTAAATTGTTTTTGTGCCCTTTTTATCCTGAAAAGTGTATCAAAAAAGTCAGTTTTTAGGGTTTTATCAGGTGAAAGTTCGAATAAGTTGTTTTCTGTAGGCGATTCTATGTTTAAAGACACTCTATTAGACACCCTAAAGGCCTCTTCTATACAATTTTGAGGAGTGTTGGGCATAAATTTAAGGTGTACGTAACCTGAATATTTGTATTTTTTACGCAAAATATGCACGGTATCAAGCATCCTAGACATAGTGTAATCAGCGTTTCTAACCACCCCAGAAGACAAAAATAGCCCGTCTACGAGCCTTTTAGTGTGAACTATATCAAAAGCCCTTGCCATCTCATCTGGGGAGGCTACTACCCTACTGCACCTCCTATCTTTACGATAGGCACAGTAATTGCAGTTGTTTTTACAGGCGTTAGTTTGGAGTACTTTAAAAAGGCGGCAAATGCCTCCGTTAGAGACTTTTGCATGGTATACACCGGGAATATTGGTGGTATCCCCCAAGTCTCGGGGTCCGCAGGTGTCATATTTGGCAGATGGGCCAAGGATTGAGATTTTTTCGTATAACCCCACCCCCCAATATTACCCGAATATAATACGAATGTCTAGAGATTTTTGAGGTCTTTTATTAGTTTGTCTCTAATTTCTACTGGATGTAGCAATAGATTTGGTAACTCACCAAGATCAACCCACTGGGGCTTATAATAATTATCCTCTGTACGCATTTTCTCTTCTTCGATTGACCCCTTGCCCACCTTTGGTGTCCCAGATATATAATTACACACATAATAGTACTGACGATGTGTTTTGTGCTCATCAACGTATAGAAGTTTATCCAATTTAGAATTAATGGTGGTTTCTTCTAAAGTTTCTCTAATAACAGCATCCTCTGGTTTTTCGCTGCTCTCCACTCCCCCACCAGGAAAAGTCCAATACTTTTCCCCATACTTTTCTCTATACATAAGAAGTATTTTGCCGTCTTTTATA
>JBHPHX010000025.1:0-3679 GCA_042571515.1 Patescibacteria group bacterium | reverse complement strand
TTATCTGTTCTTGAGATCAGTGCTAAAAGCTTTTGAGATTGGCCAATAACGGGATCTAATCCCACAGAAAATACGATAACAATGAGCAAAAGGAGAGAAACATAAGTAATGACTACTGCTGTAGATCTAGATAGTTTCTTGTTAAAAACAGTCTGCCTCTTAAAAAACTGAACCGTATGCTCTAGAGAAATTGCTAACAAAAAAGCCACAAAAATCACACCAACAACTGAAGCTAATCTAAAAAGCAAGAATGCAATAAATCCAAAAAATACTGTAAATAAAATGGTTTTTAGTGAAATAACAATGTTTTTATCCATTAATCACATTGTATACAATTTGCTTATAGTTGTCTTGTGAGATATCCATCCAGGTTACATCCGGGATTTTTTTAAAGTAAGTTTGCTGGCGACGGACATAGGCATGGAGGTCATATTTTGTCCTCTCAAAATCCTTTTTTTGAGCAGTTTTATAAATAAGACCATTTAATTTATCTGAATTTGGGTAGTTTTTCTTAAGAAAGTCAACTTCTTCAAACAACTTCTCATTCCAAATATTTTTCAGCCATTTATCAACTCTGTTATAAAGAAACTCTCGAGGTGCAGTTAGACCAATGTAGACAAACTCAACGTTTTGGAGATAGGGTAGGGGAGTGGTATTTTCTTTTTTCAGTTCAATTTCTAATGCTCTAATAATTCGGACCCTGTTTTGCCTATCTATGGAATTTGCTTTCTTTGGGTTTAACGACGTTAGACGAGTGAGGAGATTCTTGGTAGGGGTCGTTTCAAGGGACTTTCTGAGCTCTAAATCGGGTTTTGAGCCGGTTAGAGGCACACGTCCGGTAAATGCATCTATATAAAACCCCGTACCACCAACTAAAAACACAGTTTTACCCTCCTCTAGCAACTCTCTGGCCTTTTTAAGGGCAAATTGAGTAAAGTCATATGCTGAAAAAAACTCGTTTGGCTCTACTAAATCATACCCATAAATCCCCTTACCAAATTTGCCCGTTCCAATATCCATATGCTTGTAAATTTGCCGGGAATCAGCAGAAATGATCTCTCCATTAAACTTTTTGCACAACTCCAGCGCTAGGGAAGTCTTTCCACTAGAGGTCGGGCCGAGGATTATGTAAATTTTTTGTTTCTTTAGCATAGATTTCATAATTATTTCATAAACCATTGTTAGACTTAAATGATGTGGGCCGGAATCTGGTGGTTAGATTGGGATTATCACCTCGATCTTGCGGGTTCAACTCCCGCCCGGTCCACCAAGGAATTGACACACTACAATGCAAATGTTACCATCCCGTTAGGTGATAATCCTAATTAATCTTATCTGATTATCAGATTAAGATCGAACAAAAGAGCTCTCTTACGAGGGCTTTTTTGTTTTCCTGCAATCATACAACTAATATTGTATAATACTCCCTAATATCTACAAAGGAGAGAAAAAATATGGTAAACGCAATACTAAAGGCATTAGCACACCCTTTTAACGTGTGGGTTGGTAAGGAGGGGCTTGTAAGTGCTGCGAAACGACTGCAACGTGTACTACACATACGAATCAGGGTTGCTCAACTGCCTAAGAAGACAAATAAATTATTAGAAGAGGGCTCTCTAATACTTGCAGGAAATCACCCCTGGGACTCGGAACCTCCGATGCTGTTAACGACATTACCAAGCAGAAAAGACATGTATTTCGTTGGGTCCGCCGCTCTTAGAAAAATAATTCCCAATTTTGCCAAACACTTGATTCCTGTTCATGTTGCCCACCATCAGATAAAATCAAAAGCGTTGAAACCTTCGGTAATTTTTGAGCGTCTAATGAATCTAATAAGAGGAGGGGGCGATCTAGAGCAGATTAGAGAGAGGAATAAAACCGAAATAGCCAAGGGAGCACAAAAGATAAACGAGGGGGGAATGGTGTGTATATTTCCTGGGACATTCACAGGAAAAAAGTGGCTCACTGGTGTAGGTTGGATGGCAAATGATGTAACCAACCCTAATACTAGAGTGGTGTTTGTATATATAGCAAAAACATCGTTTCTGGACTACCTTAGGTTTATCCCCATCATAAAAAGGATATTTCCTGAAATTGTTATATACTTCTCTGCTCCAATGAGAATTCCCTTTGGGAAAGACGGAAAAGTTATTACAGAAATCCTTAGGAATGAATACTACAAATGGATTTCTACGTTAAACGTCAAAAAGCCTTCTTCTGCCTAAGAGGGCTTTTTTGTTTGTTTCCATACTTCCATAAGCTCCGCGTGTCTTTTCTTCTTTTCTACAAGCGGTACGTCATCCTCATAAAGTTCAGCCGCTGGCGTACCCTTTCTAGCAGAGTATATACTTATAAAAGCAACTTGAAAGGGGACTTGTTTAAAAAGCTCAACCGTGTCGTTAAACTGAGCGCGTGTCTCGCCAGGAAAGCCCACAATAATGTCCGTTCCAAACTTCATGTCCGGTCTAACCTTTTTGACCTGGTTAATTAGAGCAATAAAATCCTCTATAGTGTGTCTACGGTTCATAGACTTGAGCACGTCGTTATTCCCGGATTGAACTGCAATATGGATATAATTGTCAATTTTTGGAAGCTTTAAGGTTTGGATTAGATCCTCTGTGAAATCAAAAGGGTTTGAGGAAATAAAATCTATTTTCTCCACACCCTCTATTTCGTGCACTTCCCTAAGCAACCCCGCAAAAGGAAGTTTTTGGTCACTTCCAGCACGAATTTTGAACTTCTCGTTTGTTTCCAAATCCCAAGAATTTACATTCTGACCACATAAAGTTATATGTTTGTAACCTTTTTTTGCTAATTTCTTTATTTCGTTCAAAATTTCTTTTCTGGTTCGCGACCTCTCCCCTCCCCTAGCGAAGGGAACTACGCAAAAACGACAGAAATTGTCACACCCATATGAAATATTTACATACGCGTGCTCGCCTTTGGGATATTTTCTTTCAAAGTCTTGGGGAAATTCCTTATCTAACAAGGTTGGAAGCTCGTTTATTTGATCTGGGTTTATATACAAATTTACCCAAGGTGTCCTATTTTTTAGCTCATCAAAAACATAGCGCCTTCGTTCTCCCGTAACAGAACCAACCATACACCCCGCTAGTACAACAAATGGGCGGTTTGGCATTCTATGAAAAATTTTTCCTAAACCATAAACCTTATCTTCACTTTTTTGGCGAACAGAGCAGGTGTTAATAATTACCAAATTTGCCTTTTCCATATCTTCCTCAAACTGGTAACCAACTGCCTCTAATATTCCCACAATGGTTGAGGAGTCCACTTCGTTTGCTGCACAACCAAAAGTTTTTATGTGATATGTTTTGGGTTTGTATGTCACAAAAAAACAAACATCCTTTTTAATTTCTCATAAATTTGCCCCCTATGCCCAATATTTATAACATAAATCTCTCTCTTATTTACACGAAAAACTAGTCTATATTCACCCATTCTAATTCTGTATATATTTTTATAATCTCTAAGTTTTTTCTTTTTTATAGAATTGGGATCCTTACTTAACTTCCTGAGATTCTTCTCAATAAGTAGTTGTACGTGCTTTGGGAGTTTGATTATGCTTTTCTCAGCTTTAGGAGAGATAATGACCTTCATAGACCCAGCTTCTTAGAAAGCTTATCAAGAGGAATACCGGTTTTGAAATCTGTCTCATCTA
>JBHPHX010000024.1:0-3697 GCA_042571515.1 Patescibacteria group bacterium | reverse complement strand
CCTTTCCACAGTTTCGGGGTAGATATTACTGCCTAGAATAGAAATCTTGGGATTTTGTTTAAACAACTTCTCTGCAGTCTTTCTAACACCCAACAAAGTAACAGCCTGATAATTCTCAATCTCCTTGTTTAAATTCTTTGTCACTTGATCATGCAAAAACAACTCTGATAAAAAACTTGCTCTTCTAGAAGTTTTTTCCAATTCAAACAATATATCAGTACTTACCTTATTTTTTACAAGAACATGCTCACTCATAGGAACATCCTTAAATGTCACTTCGTCAATTGTGTTTTTTACAATATTTAAAAACTTCCCCATATGCCCCTTATCCAATGCAGCATAAATTGAAAACACACCGTACGTGTGAGTAGAAAATGAATTCACATTAAGCACGTACACCGGAATATCTGAACCAAACATCAAGTTTATTTTCTAAATACCTTGCCAAAAAATACGCTGAATACTTTTTTCTCTCACTTGACATAAATCCGTAAAAATCTATTTTAATGTGTGTTTGCTTTAAAGTACGCCTTTCCACCTGTACTTTAAGGTTTCTATATCGTATTGGCGGTTTACTTTCCACCCTCTTATCCCCTTTAGTTTTTGTGTGATTGTTTGTAAATCTTACTAACTCGTCAAATCTAATATCTCCACAAACTGCTAGAACAAAATTTTGAGGCTGGTAATATTTTCTATGAAACTCTTTCATTCTAGCCATTTTCATTTTTTCGACATGTTTTATAGTGCCCGTACTAAAAGTTTCAAACCGTTGCTTTGGATATAAAATCTTGTATGAAGTTCTCAGTAGATGATTATAGGGAATTTCTTTATTAGACAATATTTCCTGTTTTATATTATTTTTCACTGCATTGTAGTCATCTTTTCTTAGCAGAGGTTTGTCAAATATCTCAGATAAAAAGGTTACCCCTCTTTTGTAATCTGATGAAAGTGTCTTGGTTAGAAAAGCCACATCCTCCCTAGATGTTGTACCAGTTATTCTCCCTCCCTTTGCTGTAACCAAGCTTCTAAATAGGTACTTAGACGGGAAATTTTTTGTTCCATAAGTAATTAGGTGTTCTAGAGAATGCGCAGCTCCTATCTCAGGCTTTTTCTCAAAATTGCTTCCCGCAAGTCCCCTAAGACAACAAACTGTAACAGGAGTTTTATATGGGGATAAAACAACTGTTAAGCCACTATCCAACTTTTGGGATAAAACCTTAAACATATTTTTAGGATATCAAACAAATATGAAATTTTTATGAACGCCTCTATTTGTGCTAAAATTAATTTATGAAAAAGTATATTCTGCCTATACTAGTATTTTTTGCTATGTCCCCTTTTGTATTTGCCGGGAACTTATCTCTAACTAAAATTGGTGCCCTAGATACCACAGGAAAGGATTACGCAGAATGGTGGTATACCGGTACTAATCCAACTTTTCAAGGGACAGCGGATGCTGGTTCCACAGTGGATATAACTATTGGGGAAGACACTATGTCTGTTACAGCTAGTGGTGATGGCGTGTGGTCATACGCTACTAGTTTAGACCAGGGCGATTATGGGGTTTCAATCAAATCTGGTGAGGACAATATCTCCTTTACCTTGCACACGGGACAGGGGTTACCAGAAAACTTTGGTGTGACAACAGACACAAGCGAGTCAACCACTCCAGTTCCGGAAACCGGAGTCTCCTATATTTTGCTTTCTTTGGCTGCTGTTTCATTTGTAGTGTTTGGGCTATATTTACATCTACACTCCCGCCTAAACCTAAAACAAGCCATTGAACAAGATATTACAGAATCGCTGGAGTAAGGCTGCCCAATGATAGAAATTAAGAGCAATCAAATGTATCAGCGGCTTCTCTTTAGTGAAGTCGCGAAACTTTCCAAATTTACAGGCCAGTATTTAGTTCAATTAATACTATCAACAGTTATTACAACTTTAGGGTTATTGGATAACAACACAATTGTGGTTCTTGGTGCTATGCTACTCTCTCCCCTTTTTTGGCCAATAACAGGTATTGCCCTGGGAATTATTACCACCCGCCGAAACTTGCTGAAAAATTCAGTTATTTCTGCAGTAGTTAGCACTATTATTGTGTTTATTGTAAGCAGTGTAATTACAGTTTTACTTCCTGTTAACACCATTTCTGCTGCTATTCAGCTTAGAGTGAGTCCGGACCTTATAGATTTATTTATTGCTCTTGCGGTTAGTATTATTGGTGTTTTAGCCTTGTATTTCCCTTCCATTTCTTCCTCTGCTACTGGGGTGGCCATTTCCATTTCTTTGGTGCCTCCCCTTTGCGTTTCAGGTATCGGATTAGCTTTTCTAAATGGTAGATATATTTGGAAATCACTTTTGCTTTATGGAACAAACGTAGGAGCAATAATTTTTGCAGGAGTTGTTATTTTCTATCTGCTAGGCGTTAGACCAAAGGCCTTAGAGGAAGAAAAGAGGTTCAGAATGGGAGTTCTTCTCTCTAGTTTAATAATGTTTCTGCTCTCCATCCCACTAAGCTTTTATCTAAAAGAGACAATTTCCCAAAACCAAATTAGTAGCAGTTTGTCCAAAATCCTTAAAGATGAGATGGCCCTACTAAATAGAGAAGTCAAGGTGGAAGACATAAATATGGAATTTGGTTCAGACAAACTTGATATTGAAGCCCTAATTTACTTACCAGAAGAAGTTTTTATAACCCGGAAATATAAAGATATGCTTTTAAATAAACTTAGTGAAGAATCTGGTTCAGAGGTAAATTTGGATATGAGTATCATTAATACAGTTAGTTTAAAATCGGAGGAGGACGTGCAGAAGACTGCCTTAAGGCAAAGTATAAGAGATGCTACCTATTTGAAAGTTAAAGATATTGTGAATAACGTCAGGATTGAAGACGTTAAGGTTACGCTCGGAGAAGAGGTGCAAGTTCTTTTGACAGTAAGAGCCCCCAGTGATTTTAATTTAGAATATTCTGATATAAAACTAATAGAGAGATCCTTGGAGGAAGAATTCAATACAGAAATTGTTATCGAAACAGAGGTAATTCAAGTAGATAAAATCTTAGGGACTAGTGAGGAGAACAAATCTGACTAATTTCCTTAAACCTCTTAGGTAAAGTATTTTCCAAAAAGTCTACTACTTCCTTCTCTGTTTTGAGAGTTGGCAGTTCCTTCCACAGTGCCCTTCCTGCCAAAAATCCCCTACACCCCCCTTCAACACAAAGACTTAATCTTTCTTTAAATTCATCAAAATCTACGCCCCTTGTTAATAAAATCCAGGGAATGTTACCTAAAGCCTGTGTTACCTCCTCAGCTTTTTTGAGATTTCCAGGAAATTCCAGTTTAAAGACATCTGCATTTACACCACTATCCAAAAAAAGCGAAACAGATTCTGGAACCTGAGGTTCCATATCATAATGCACAATTTCCAAAAACAAGGGCAAACCATTTTCATGGGCGTCCTCGAGTACCTTTTTTGCTACCTGAATCTGTATTTTTGAAGATTCATCCCCTGGGTTGAAGTAGATGAGAAGTTTGACCCCACTTGCTCCCAAGTTCCTTAAGTCCCCCGCAGTGTAAGCAATTTCTGTAACCCTGCCCCTTTCTGTATCAACATAGCCGCTTTTTTCAGAGGCGAAAAGTATAGGTAGTTCTAAATCTGTTTTTTTATAAGCATCCATACCATAGTTAAAGTCAACTAA
>JBHPHX010000023.1:0-3708 GCA_042571515.1 Patescibacteria group bacterium | reverse complement strand
ACCTCCCCAACCAGGGCTAGGTGATGGAGAAACAGAAGCTGATGGTGAGATGGATGCTGATATAGAAGCGCTCGGACTAATTGATGCTGACGCCGAAGCACTGGGTGATATTGATGCAGATGGACTAGCAGATGCACTAGGTGATATTGAGGCTGATGGTGATATTGAAGCAGAAGCTGATGCACTGGGTGATATTGAGGCTGATGGGCTTATTGACGCAGAAGGACTAATGGATGCTGATATCGACGCTGATGGAGATATTGAGGCTGATGGGCTTATTGACGCAGAAGGACTAATGGATGCTGATATCGACGCTGATGGAGATATTGACGCACTGGGAGATATTGATGCAGAAGCTGAGGCACTAGGACTAATACTTGCAGATGGAGATATTGAGGCAGATACAGAAGCACTAGGTGATATTGAAGCACTAGGTGATATTGATGCTGATATTGATGCTGACGGACTGATAGAAGCCGATGGGCTTATTGAAGCACTAGCACTAGCAGAAGGACTAATTGAAGCAGATGGAGATATTGAGGCAGATGGACTAATGGATGCAGATACCGAAGCGCTGGGTGAGATAGAAGCAGATGGGCTAATACTTGCCGATATCGAAGCCGATGGACTTATCGACGCTGATGGAGATATTGATGCACTAACAGAAGCGCTTGGACTAATGGATGCAGATATTGAAGCTGATGGACTTATACTTTCAGACGCAGAAGCTGAAGGACTAATTGACGCTGATGGACTAACCGAAGCACTTGGAGATATTGAAGCTGATACCGAAGCTGAGGGAGAGATACTAGCTGATGGGCTTATTGATGCTGATATAGATGCACTAGGAGATATAGATGCAGATGGGCTTATTGAAGCACTAGCACTAGCTGATGGGCTTATTGAAGCACTAGGACTTATTGATGCTGATGGAGATATACTTGCAGATAAAGAAGCAGATGGTGATATTGATGCACTTGGAGATATTGAAGCACTAACTGAAGCGCTTGGACTAATACTAGCTGATGGACTAATCGAAGCACTAGCTGAAGCTGATGGACTAATACTTGCAGATGGAGATATTGAGGCAGATACAGAAGCACTAGGTGATATTGAAGCACTAGGTGATATTGATGCTGATATTGATGCTGACGGACTGATAGAAGCCGATGGGCTTATTGAAGCACTAACACTAGCCGAAGGTGATATGGAGGCACTAGGTGAGATACTTGCCGATGGTGAAATGGATGCGCTAACACTAGCTGACGGACTAATTGATGCACTAGGTGAAATAGATGCAGATGGAGAAACCGAGGCCGACACTGATGCACTAGGCGAGATAGAAGCTGATGGTGATATTGAAGCACTAACACTAGCCGAAGGTGATATGGAGGCACTAGGAGATATCGAAGCAGAAACCGAAGCTGATGGGCTAATCGAAGCTGATGGGCTAATCGAAGCACTAACACTGGCGGAAGGAGAGATACTTGCCGAAGGCGATATTGAGGCGGATGGTGAGATTGACGCTGACGCAGAAGCACTGGGAGAAATGCTAGCAGATGGACTAATAGATGCACTGGGTGATATTGACGCTGATACTGAAGCTGAGGGACTTATTGAAGCACTAGGACTTATTGATGCAGATGGTGAAATCGACGCTGAAACAGAAGCTGATGGAGAGATAGAAGCAGATACCGAAGCACTAGGTGAGATAGAAGCTGATGCACTGATACCAGATGCTTCCCATAAATTTATACATAAGTTTATATATATTGGTGATGGAGATACCGATGAACTTGGAGATATACTAGCTGATGGACTAATCGAAGCACTAGCTGAAGCTGATGGACTAATACTTGCAGATGGACTTATCGAAGCACTAACTGAAGCTGATGGAGATATCGATGCAGATGCTGAGACCGGTATAGAGTCCTCAACATAAACTCTGAACTGCATTATATAGTCAGTAAATGTATACCAAGTCTGCCAACCTGACGTTATTTGATCGCCGGTATCATACACTATCAGGTCGCCACTACTTCCGGTGTCCTGTGCTTCTACATTTCCGTTTGAGGTTATATGAAGACAGCCAAATTCGCCTACCGCAATAGGCAGGTCAGCTGCATCGAAATCACCATTTGAATGGGTAAATTGATTTAGCCCATTTGAAATGGATAGCCCCTGAACCCCATATGCTACTTGGCTACTTTCATCACCATCGTATTCTGCAACACCAACATCGAGAACGCCACCAGAATCATCATTAACGTAAATTTCAATTCGTGTAATATATCCCGCGTCATCGGTGCTTGTCCAACCCTGATAATACGTATATCCACCTGACAGAGAGCTGTTTTGATTGGACGGTTCTGCTGGGCAACCTAACCACTGTGGATTAGCCATAGTTGCTCATACCTTTTTCTAAATTTATTCCACCTTTTTTCATATTGCGTCTTGATAGACTCTACAACTAACTACACCACTCCCATCTTTATAATCGGTTAAATCCGCTACAGTATTAGTTAATTCAAAATCGGCATCCGCTGGGGATGTATTGTCATCATCTAAATCTTCCCAACTCCCGCCTTCCCTATTAAATATCTGTAACACAACTTTTGATGATGATGGAGCTAAGCTTGATTTGCCCTTCCAGACAAACGTCATTGAATTAACACCTGTATAGTCTTTATATTGGTGAATGGCGAATTCGTCGGAAGCATCTTGGCATACCCATGCTTCATCCAAATCTGCCACATCAATGTAGTCTTGCCCTGAGTAAGCAGTTTCTAAGTCAGTGTCATCAAGTGGTAGTACATTATAATTTCCTTTTGTGTAACCTCCCCAACCAGGGCTAGGTGATGGAGAAACAGAAGCAGATGGTGATATTGACGCCGACGGGCTGATTGATCCACTAGCACTGGCTGATGGTGAAATACTGGCACTAGGACTTATTGAGGCCGACGGAGATATAGATGCAGATGGGCTAATACTTGCTGATATCGACGCTGATGGTGATATTGATGCTGACACTGACGCTGACGGTGAAATAGAAGCAGATTCTGACACCGGTATGGCGTCTTCGACATATACCCTGAGCTGAAACTGACCCCCACTACTCTTGCTAAATCCTGCTCCAGCGTTTGGAATCTCATCATCCCCTGACCGCCACCACTTATCGGCGGTGCTCGTTGTTTCCCTTTCCATAGTTCCGTTCGAACTAATATAAGCCCCAATGTATTCACCCGATGCGATTGGAAGATCGGCCGCATTGAAATCCCCACTTGAATGTGTCCACTCATTAAGTCCATTTGAAATCGATAGCCCAGACACATGGTAGGTACAGGTGCCATCGTCGCCACTAAACGAAAAAACTCCAAAATCAAAAACACCACCACTTTCATCGGCGATATATACTTGGATAGAAGTTATGTAACCCGTGTCATCTATTGGGGCATCCCTGTTAATAACGTAAGTATTCCCCCCACTTGAGGTGTCTTTATTTGCCGGCTCAGCTGGACAACCATACCATTGTGGATTAGCCATGATTACTTATGCCTTTTTCTAAATTTATTTTCACCATACAATAACCGCTATGGAATACGGCTAAAATAATTATAACAGTGCCCAAAGGAATTTTAGAGCTCTAATTTAGTTTTTTGATTAATTCTTTCGTTTTTCCCCAGCCTGGAATCTCATCGTCAGTCTCTA
>JBHPHX010000022.1:0-4410 GCA_042571515.1 Patescibacteria group bacterium | reverse complement strand
ACAGCTGGTGGGACGGGCTCAAGACTTTACCCCCTAACCCACGTAACAAATAAGCACTTATTACCTATTTATGATAAACCTATGGTTTTTTATCCTATTCAAACTTTGGTTAACGCCGGCATAGAGGACATTTTAATAGTTGTAGGGGCCCCACATGCTGGTCATTTCATACAAGTTTTGAATAATGGTAAGGATTTGGGAATTAAACATCTAGAGTTTGCTTATCAAAACGGTGCGGGAGGGATTTCGGCCGCGCTTAGTCTAGCGGAAGATTTTGCAGATGGTGAGCCCGTAACTGTCATTTTGGGAGATAATACCACAGACGCGAATATTAAAAAGGATGTTAAAGATTTTAAATGGGGCGCAAAGGTATTTTTAAAGAAAGTTCCTGATCCAGAAAGGTTTGGTGTGCCAGTTTTTGATAAGGATAATCCAAAAAAAATAGTAAAAATTGAAGAAAAGCCCAAAAAACCTAAATCTGAATACGCTGTGACGGGGCTTTACATGTATGATGCACGTTGTTTTGACTTTATTAGAAAGCTAAAACCGTCTAAACGTGGGGAGCTTGAAATTACGGATTTAAACAACAAGTATATTGACCAAGGGGAGATGGAATGGGCAAAATTGAAGGGGTTTTGGACAGATGCGGGGAAATTTGAGACTCTTTACAAGGCTAATAAATTCTGGGCAAAAAGGTCAAAAGAATGAAAAAGGTTTCGGTAATTATTGTAAATATAAACGCAGAAAAAGTTCTAAAACTTTGTTTGGAAAACCTAAAAGGTATATACGAAAATTTAGAGGTAATTGTAGCGGATAATAGTTCCACTGATGGTTCGGCAGAAATGATCGAAAAAGAATTCCCCTGGGTTAAATTACTAAAGTTACCAAACAACGGCCTTTCGTTTGGATTTAACAAGTGTCTAGAAGTGGCCACAGGTGATTATCTACTCTATTTGGGTGAAGATAGCTTTCCAAATGAAAGAACCATACCGGACCTAGTCAGATATATGGAAGAAAACCCCGAAACTGGCGCTACAGTAGCAAAACTGCTGCTTAGGGATGGAAAACAGGATATGGATGGTCACAGAGGGTTTCCCACCCCCTGGGTGGCTTTTACACACTTTAGTGGGCTTGGAAAATTATTCCCCAAGTCTAAACGTTTTGCGCGCTATTTTATGACTTATGAAGACTTAGACAAGCCGCATGAAATTGATGCTACAATTTCCCATTTTCTGATGGTAAGAAGAAATGTACAAGAAAAAGTTGGTAAATGGGACGAGGAGAACTTCTTCTTATACGGCGAAGATATAGATATGTGCTACAGAATTAAACAAGCTGGCTACAAAATAATGTATCTTCCTCACGTGACCTGCAGACATTGGAAAGGAGTTATTGTTGGAGTTAGAAAAGAGTCAAGAGATGTAGCTACCCAAGCTGACACCTTTATTTTTAGAGGGGAAAAATATGATAAATATTCTTTTAGGGTTTTGCTACGTAAAATTTCCACAGAGTCAATGCTTACTTTTTATAAGAAGTACTATGCTAGTAAGAATTTTTTCCTATTAAACTGGCTGGTGATTGGAGCAATCAAAACCTTAACTTATGTGAGAGTTATTCATCAGAAACTAATTCAGGTTGGCCGTAATCCTTAATATATATGGGAACAAATTCCACTTTGGTTAGTTCAGAGCCCTCAAAAGTATATTTTCCGATTACACCCTTTTTTGTTTCCTCAGACCACATTTGATCAAAAATGGTGTTTCCATGGGCATATTTTATGTATTTTTCCTTGTAATATTCCTCACTTTGTTCCCAATGGGGGTGATTTCCAATTACTAAATCAGCTCCACTATCGATTGCTAAATGAGCCAAGTGTTTCTGCCTCTTTGTGGGTGTGGCTACATATTCCACGCCCCAGTGGAACGAAACTACAACAACATCAGAATTTTCTTTTGCCTTTTTAACCTGTTTTTTAATAATCTCGTCATTTGCTTGCTCAATCCCAACTTGTGTTCCAATGTCGTTATATCCAAGAAATGAGAATTTAATTCCCCTTACTTCTTTATATTCAGGTTGGGAAGGCAAACCACTTATTGTCATATTATTGTCTCTAAGGTTGTTTACAGTTTCGATTACGCCGTTAATCCCATAATTACCAAAGTGATTATTGGCTACATTTACTACATCTACGCCAGACTCGACTATACCTTCAATATTCTCTACTCTACCGCAAAAAATCATTCCCGAGTCGGTTGTTGGGCAATTGTCAATAAGTGGAGTTTCAAGATTAATTAGTGTTAAATCACTAGATTTAAGGAGTGAGCTTATATTTTCAAACGCCCATTTTGGATTTTTATACCTAATGCCCTGGGCGTTTACTGATCTGGCAGGGATAATATCTCCCGTAGCAATCAAAACAACTTCCTCTCCCCTCTTGTCCCACCAGCTTAAAATTTTTGGTAGGGGGTTGCCAGAAATTTGTGCTGAATGCAAAAACCAAAGTGTGTTAGCTAATAACAGAAAAATTGCTAGAAATAGTAGCTTATAATTTCGATCCACAATTATATTATACCTAACAATATTGCTGTCCCCATGCCAATCAGGATAATTCCGGCAATTAAGTGAAGCGTCCTTAGGTTTTTCTGACGAATCTTTTCAGCTTTTTGGGGGTCAAAGCCTTTGTATACTGCATGAGTGATTAATATCATGGGGGAAACAAAGATTAAGTTGTATAAAATAAGATAAGCAATAGCCTTAGCAGTAAAAGCTTTTTTGGCTAACATACCTAAAATGACAATATATGGTCCACTTGTGCAAGGAAGTAGAAATAAACTTACTACAAAACCAATTCCAAATGCGCCCACCGGACTGGTAACAGAGCTAATTATGTCTTTAAGTTTCGGTCTCCAGGCCATGGGAACTTCCATTAAGAAACCCTTGCCGTACCAAAGCCAATCTTTCAAATTAAATAAACCAAGAAAAATAGCTAGTCCCCCAACAATTTTATAAAATACGTTCGTAAGGTTGGCAGAACCTAGTGCCTTATATAAACCTAACCCCATAAGAAAATATGAGAGAAAAATAGATGAAGCAAAAGCCAGCCCTGCCCTCAAAGCTTTTTTCTGATCCCCCCCAATTAATATGGTAGTCATAAGGATTACTAATACCGCAAAAGCGCATGGATTTATTGCATCAGCTAAGCTTGCCCCTACAACGGCAAAGATAGTTAGGTCCCTTTCTGCCTTAGTTGTTTCTGTTGGGCCTGTCATCTTACCGTTTCCAAACTTTCCAGACTCAAAAGCCTTTATTATTGGTCTATCGCCAGTTATAACTTGGTTTTTATATATTAGTGTTGGGACACCTGCCTTACCTCCAGTTTTGGCTAGAAATTCGTCCGCATTTTCTTGATTAAAGTAAATTTCTTTGGATTCAATAGAATACTTGTCGTAAATTGAGTTTTCCTCAAAGAATCTTTCAACATTTGCGCAATGTGGACACCCCTGACCATAATAGAAATACATTACCTCTTCTGCGTAAACAGGTTTTACAAGCAATACTAGTAATATATAGATGATTGAAAATATGTTCATAACACTACTGAGTATAGTACTCTTGACAAATTTGATCAAGAGGTATATCATGAATACGTATTCATATAGTTTTAAATTTCGAAAGGAGGCGAAAATGCCTAATTTAGATGGAAAAGGACCACAAGGAAAGGGACCCTTATCGGGAAAAGGAAGGGGAAGATGCAAAAAGGCGAGAAATATAAGGTTTTCCCCTACCGCCACATATTTCAAGCCTCGAGGTATTCCTATGACCACATTAGAAGAGATAGAGTTGATGGAAGATGAACTTGAGGCTTTAAAGTTGTATAAGGTGGATGGTCACGACCAAACCATGGCTGCAAAACATATGGGAGTTTCCCAACCTACATTTTCCAGAATGCTAAACAGCGCAATAGATAAGCTAGCAGACGCAATTGTTAACAGCAAAGCTATAAAAATTGGTTAGTTCTATATCCTGTGAAGAATTAGTTTGATCACAGTAATCTCGTTTTTGTTGTCCTCTTTATAACCAACCAAATCGAAGTATGTATTCATATCATATTTGTTCCAGTCAAAGTTTTCCATATCACAAATTTCAGGACCATCATCTAATACACAGATGCTGTTTTCATTAAAGTTAAGTTTGGATGTAGTAACTCCCGGCTCGAACAGAAAGGTCCACTCCTCAACTCCAGTTTCTCGGTTTTCCGGAAATAACATACCTTTTGACTGTACGTTGGGCTCAAGAACCTCCCTACTAGGGGTGGTGTCTTCCTCAATCATCTCTGAACCCATTGGACGAGAGCCTTCGTCAATGTTTAATAGTGTGGAAGTGTCCTCCTCTTCCTTAAACCACTTCCTG
>JBHPHX010000021.1:0-4903 GCA_042571515.1 Patescibacteria group bacterium | reverse complement strand
GTACAACCACACCGGAGTAGATGAGGCGTGGCCGGGGGGACCCTACACTAATTATGTTCGTGTTCTAACTCAACAGGGGGTCAGGTTAACAGGAGCGAAAGTTATTCATAGGCCCGACTTGGAGGAGGATATCTTTGAGAGAATAGTGGTGGACAATGTTGGAGTTTATAATTCCTTTGAAGTGGATGTAATTGTACAACCCTCCGAAACTAAAGAGCTGGTTTTCTACTATGACTTACCTGTTGAATTGTCTATAACCAAGGAGCAGAGGAATTATAATTTGGTTTGGCAAAAACAAGCAGGAGCCACAGGTGACAGTTACGAATTCAATCTTGCCCCACCTTTTGGTATGGTGGTTGAAAAAGGAACACATAATATTGAGCTAAACGAGGGGGTCATAAGCTCGGTGGGTACGTTGGACAATGATGTTAAGGTGTCTTTGGTGCTTCAGTAAGATACAATAAGAATATATGCCAATCCAGGAGATACAGACAAATAAGCAACACGCCGTTCCACAAAACATAATGGACGTGGAATTTAAACTGATTGGAGATTTAACCATGAGGCAATTCGTTTATTTATTTGTTTTTTTTGGTTTGGCGTATTTGTTTTCTATCACAATGGTGGGCTTGTTTAGATGGCCTCTGGTTATTTTCTCGTCTTTGTTGGGTTTAGCTCTCGCCTTCCTACCCATCAAAGAAAGGGGTTTAGATGAGTGGATCATTAATTTTTTTAAATCGGTGTATTCTCCCGCCCAAAGAGTTTGGAAGAAGGAGGCAATTTTACCTTCCGTTTTTTCCTACCAAAACATTGCTTTAGTTAACCAAGAACTTATTACCCTGGCCCCTACAAGTAGCAGAAGAAAATTAGAGGAGTATCTGGAGCGTCAAGGAAAAGAGCAGGAGGTAGACGAACTAGATATCCCTGAAGCAGAGTATATTATGAAAGTTAGAGAGGCTTACGCCGACTATGTTCCCCCAGCCCCAGTTGCAGCCCCAACGGTTACAGTTGTTGAAGAATTAGCACCGATGCCAATAGAAGAACCAGTGGTGGAACCTAAGCCCCCACTAGAGAAGCCCCAACCCGTGGAGCCGCAACCCCCCAAGCCTGAACCAAAACCTAAGCCCGAAATATCGCCCGAGGATACAATGCAGAAAATACCTACGGCCAAACCTGAACAATCTGTCGTCCAACCAGAGAAAAAAAGGTTGGAACCAAAGCCAAGACCAAAAAAGGTCAGAATAATAAAAAGACAGCCGAAGGTAAGAAAACACATAGGGGAAATTCCTTTAATACCAATGACTCCAGACATGCACTCTGGGAGAAAATTTACCAATCTACTACCTTCAGAAGGACAGCTAATTTTACCCATAAGGGGAGAAAGAGTAATAAAAACTACTGAGGAACAAGAAATTGACAAAGAGCTTGAGGAGAAAACAAAGCAACTTCAAAAATTGTTGGACAATATAAAACGAAAAGGTTATAAACCCAAGGTTGAGGCTGTTCCTGCCGCCAAAGTTAGCACCGGCCCTGAACCCCTCACACCTGCAGATGTAACTATAAATGAGGAGATAAGGGGTGAAGAAGCTGCAGCCAAAATACAAGTGGAAAACCAAAGACTAATAAAGGAGATAGATAAGGTAAAAAGACAACTTTCCCAAATCCAAAGTGAGGGAGGACCTACCTCTCCAGAAGACACAAAGGAGAAAGAGGTTCTTTTAGAAAAGTTGAAGGAGAAACAAAGACAAGCTAGTAGTGATTATGCGGGCCTACAGAAACAGATTTTAGAATTGCAGAGCAGATTGAAAGCTAAGTCCCCTGATATTAGGGCGAGGGTGATTGAGGCAGCAAATACAGAGACCAAACAATTGACTAACGTACCCAACGTAATTTCTGGAATTGTAACTGATGCGAATGGAGGCACATTGCCTGGGGTAACTTTGCTGGTAAAAAACCACAAAGGGGAACCTGTTAGGGCCTTAAAGACCAATTTTCTGGGGGAATTTATAGTAACAACACCCCTACCTAATGGGACGTATACCTTGGAGGTGAGTGGTTCCACGGTGGGGAGTCAAACTTTTGATATTATTTCAGTGGAGGTTAAGGGAATCCTGATCCCTACCATAAAAGTTACAGGAAGGGTAGAATAAAAGGTATGCCAGGTCCTATTACTGACAGCACACAGGAACATCTAGATATCCTAGATGTAAAAGATAATTTTGTGGTAACAAAAACAGGCTCAGTGTGCGCGGTTTTGAAAACTACAGCTGTAAACTTTGACTTACTTTCTGAGATTGAACAGGATTCTATTATTGGGGCTTTTTCTGGACTTTTGAACTCCATTACTTTCCCAGTACAAATAGTACTAAGATCAAAAAAATTGGATATTACAAAATATCTAGCTAAGATACACAAAATAGAGCAAAAACTGGAAGACCCTTTATTAAAGCATCAGGCTGGGGCATATAGAAAATTTGTTCAGGAAGTTATTCAATCAAACGAAGTTTTGGCCAAAAATTTTTATGTGGTTATCCCTTCTGGAAGAACCTCTTCTAAGGAACCTGGTTCGGGACCATTTGATTTTTTTATAAGGTTGGCGGGAATCCACAACAAAAGGGTATTAGTTAACGTAGATAAGGCTTTAAGGGACGCTAGGATTCAGCTTTTACCAAAAATTGATCACATGGTGAAGGAATTTAGTAGTTTGGGAATTAAAGCAACCCAGTTAACTACCCAAGAGCTAGTGGAGTTGTATTTTGATGTTTACAACCCAAGTTCTACACATGGTCAAAGAATCAGGACGAATGTGAATGATTATAAGACCGCGGTGGTAAACCCGGCCATTTTAGAAGAATAATAATGCAACTAAATTTATTTAAATTATTTGGAAAAGGTAAAAGGGATGCAGATAAAGTAAAGGAATCTTTACAGGAGTCTCCCACTGGCGAAAAAAAGTCGGCACCCGAAATTCTAGCGGAAGGAATGATGAATGTTAGAGATATTATTGCTCCCTCAGCTATCGAAGTGGAATTTAACCACATAAAGGTTGGGAGTAAGTATTACAGGTCTTTATTTGTATCAGGATATCCAAGGTTTGTTGGCGCAAACTGGCTCTCCCCAATAGTTAACTTTGATCACTCCCTTGATATTTCCATGTTCTATTATCCGGTAAAAGCGAAAATGATTTTGGAGGATTTACACAGAAAGATTACGGAACTTGAAGCTACCGAAATGTCAAATAGAGAAAAGGGTAGGGTGGTGGACCCAGTTGTGCGAGCAGCTTTAGAGGATGCTAATGCTTTGCAGGAACAACTAGTTAAAGGAGTAGAAAAGTATTTTCAGTTTTCTTTTTATATAACCGTGCCGGCAGATTCCTTGGAAGAACTTGATAATGTGACAAGTAGGTTGGAATCAACGTTAGGTGCCTTGCTTTTAATTTCCAAACCAGCCACTTTACAAATGGAAGAGGCTTTCCAATCTAATGTTCCTGCGGCTATGGATAAACTGATGATTACGAGGAATATGGATACAACAAGTTTAGCTACTACATTCCCCTTCACCTCGTCTGACCTTACTTCTGAAGATGGAGTAATGTATGGGATTAACATGCATAATGGGTCTCTAGTTATTTTTGATAGGTTTTCGCTTGAGAATGCCAATACTGTAGTTTTTGCAAAATCTGGTGCTGGAAAATCTTATTTTGTAAAACTTGAGGCTTTGAGGCTTTTGATTTGGGGAGCGGAAGTTATGATTATTGACCCCGAGGAAGAATACAATATGCTTTGCGAAGCGGTTGGTGGGGATTTTATTGATTTTTCGGTCAACTCGCCCTCTAAAATAAACCCCTTTGATTTGTCTAATGTGGCTGTTGAGGGAGAGAACGAGCTAGGTCAAAAGTTATTGTCTCTACATACTCTACTTAAACTAATGTTGGGCGAACTCTCACCTACGGAAGAGGCTCTTTTGGATAGGGCACTAATTGAAACCTACAGAGTTAAAGGTATAACTCCTGATCCAGATACCCAAATAGATACAGAACCACCAATTATGGAAGATTTATACAAAGTATTAAATGGTGCCCAGGAACCCGAAGCGCGTGGTATGGCCGAAAGATTAGAGAAATATATTCGTGGCTCTATGACTGGAATATTTGATTCCCAATCAACAATAAATATTAAAAATAAAATGACTGTTTTTTCTACTAAAAACCTTGAAGATGTTTTAAGGCCGATTGCCTTTTACATAATTTTGGATTTTATTTGGACTAGGATAAGAGGAGAGTTAAAAAAGAGAATTTTGATTGTAGAGGAGGCTTGGTATCTGATGCAAAACGAGGACAGTGCAAGGTTTATTTACGGAATTGCCAAGCGTGCCAGAAAATACTACTTGGGTCTGACCACTATTTCTCAAGACGTTAACGACTTCTTATCTTCTGATTATGGTAAGGCAATTGTTACCAACTCATCTATTCAAATGTTATTGAAACAACACCCCGCAGCAATCGAACAAGTTACAGAAACTTTTTATTTGTCTCAGGGGGAAAGAAGGATGTTGTTGGCAGCGGATTTGGGTGAAGGTTTATTCTTTGCTGGAGCTAACCACGTTGCTATAAAGGTAAAGGCCTCTAAAGCTGAACACAAACTTATTACTACTAATCCAGAAGAGCTTTTGAGGTTAAGGGAAGAGGGGATTATTAAAGATAAATCCCCGAATCCAGAAAGACCGATTTATAAGCCAGTAGAAAATTTTGGGCCTATAAGAGAAGAAGCACCCAAGGCCCCTCCGCCGCAGCCACCACAACCTGTTGCGCCTGTGCCTAAACTAGAGCCCCAAAAACCCCCACAATCTAAGTTAACAGTGAGGGAAAAACCCCAGCGCCCCAAACCTAAACCCCGACCTCAAT
>JBHPHX010000020.1:0-5461 GCA_042571515.1 Patescibacteria group bacterium | reverse complement strand
CGGCAAGTGTAGTCATTCCCATGGCGCCAAAGATAAAAACTGAGGCAGGAGAGTTTCTAACTCAAACTACAGATCTGTACCCGGAGGAACTTGTGGTAACAGCAAAGAACGGGGAATGGTTAATTAACCAAGAGGAGCCCTATGTTATCCCCACACCAGATTGGATGAGAAACAGAGAATATGTAATGGAAGAAGATGTAGCTTTTAAATTTCCAGTTAATTTTGCGGTTTTGGATCATGGCGGAACAATAAATGATTTGGAAGATAAAGATACTCTTATGGTTGTGAATGAGGCAAACTTAATTGTGAGGGGAAGTAATAAGATTGAGGTCCGTCCTCTGGATAGTATTCCAGATGGAAGGCTGGATAAGAGTGTAATAGTGGAACTTTCTGCAAGTATTGAGCCTTTTATTAACTACATCCCATATATCCTGGCTTTGGTTGTTACCATAGGTGCTTTTTTCTACTTTTTTGTGTGGAGAATTGCATATCTTGTGATAATTGCATTGGTCTTAATGTTTTTGTCTTTGTTTAACAAACTTAATTTGGATTTTAGGAGTGCCTACAGGATTGGGTTACATGCTTGTACCTTACCCCTTTTGATTGAGGTGGTTATTAATTTGCTTCCTATGGAGTTGGGGTTTTTACCAAATAATTGGTTTTTCTTTGTGAATGTTATTTTTGGATTGTTTGTGATTATGAATCTTGGTAGTAAGGACTTGGCACAAAAAGACCAAATCGTGTAAAATCTCAACGTTAGCAGAATAGTTTTACGGTCCCCGGTCTCGCTTACGCGAGCGCCCTCGCCTAACGGCTCGGTCTAATGCTCAATGGCTTCCGCTGGGGTACTATGGAGGTTTTTGATAATTTAAAAGTTTTACAGTCCCCGGTCTCGCTTACGCGAGCGCCCTCGCCTAACGGCTCGGTCTAATGCTCAATGGCTTCCGCTGGGGTACTATGGAGGTTTTTGATAATTTAAAAGTTTTACAGTCCCCGGTCTCGCTTACGCGAGCGCCCTCGCCTAACGGCTCGGTCTAATGCTCAATGGCTTCCGCTGGGGTACTATGGAGGTTTTTGATAATTTAAAAGTTTTACAGTCCCCGGTAGCTCAATGGTAGAGCATTCGCCTGTTAAGCGAAGGGTTACTGGTTCGAGTCCAGTCCGGGGAGCCACAGCTAGTCACCTATACAACCATGCTAGAATGCTATTAATGTCACAAGAAAACTCATTATCGAGCGAAATGATAGCAAGTTTGGAAGGAATATCGTTTGGTCCCGACACCACATTTATGCCTGTAGACTCCAACGAAGCTCTTGACATGCTAGGTAAAAAAATAAACCAATACTTCGACTTTCGTGCCTCGATAGAAGGAATGGAAGGTGTAGCACCACTCTCTGAAGGTCTTGCCTTTGATCCTGAGAAACTCCGTGTTCAGATGTTCGTGTTACTAGAGCAAGAAGAGGTTGTTGGCGGCATGACTATGATAATTGCCCCAAAACCATGGATTGCTAAACAAAGGTATTTCGAACGAGTCGGCGACGAGGGCGTTATTGTTAGAGACTTTAAATCAGTAAGCGGTGGGGCTATACCAGAGTTTCTTATAATACCAGCATGGACAAAAGTGGACCCAAAACATTTGACAAAATTTGCAATACCTGGTTTTACAGCATTCGAAAAACTTTATGGAACTATACTTGAAAACGCCCCAGAAGACACTTGGGTAGAGGCTGTAGCTCAAGGAAAACACACTAAGGAAAACGTCAGACTCAACAGTTTAGCAAACAGAGATGTTGGAACATTTATTGGTGCTGAGGAACTTGGAATACCGCTTGATGATATTGGAATAAACAGTGAGGGAAGTAGCTCCTCTATGAAAATGGCAAGACTTATTGGATTAAAAGAGGTCGATAACATAGCTTCCACGACAAGCCTCGGACCAATCTTTGTAAAGCATGTAAAGTAAACCGAAAATGAAAGTGTACAATTTAGGTGAAACCTTTTACGAATCTACAAACTAACCCCCTCTCCCTACTATAGGTTGAAATAATGAGGGTTTTGGTGTAAAATGCGGGGCAGAAGTAATTAAATGTTGTTGCATTAATCCCAAAACTCATCCAAACAAAGGAGTCCAAAATGGAAACTGTATTCGTCGAGTATATGTCTAAGGCAACTGCAGGCTGGAGGGGGAACCTAATATGCCGCTTTAAGAAAGGCAAGGTTGAATATCTTAATGTGCGTAGCATGACTTGGGACACTCATAGTGGAACTGTTTTTTCTCAACGGCTCGAGGCTTGTAAAAAAGCACGTAAATTAAATCTCGATCTTGTTACGCGAGAAGAAGCCTACGAACGTTGTCAAAACCAAAAGCTGGAACGAGAGCCCCTACCATAAAGGGCTGTCTGGTGCCACATATGGAATTAACAACGCCGTAAGGTTTGGAAACCACAAATTTCCTGCTTTACGGCGTTTTTCTTTTCTACACAAAAACCTCAACTTTTATATCAAAGTCGAGGAAGCACTCTCAAGAACATCTGTCTCACCGATATAGCAAACTGTTAAGTCGGCGATTTTAACGTCGTCAATATTGATATGCGGAAGAACCCCCTCGGCCGTAAAAAACATGATTAGTTCATCAGTAAATAGTCTTTTGGGAATATTCAAACTGACTGCGTCAATATTATTATCAATTAACAGCTTACGTATATCTCCAAGTAAATCTATATGGGTGCCAAGTGATAAATTGGTAGGTAAACCTTTTGCACTGGCAGTCGTAGTTACTAAAGGGTACCTCTCTTTCACCCTTACAAGTTTTGAAATATCACTCCACTCAGTTAAATAATCGGGGTTGATAGGAGTGTAATTAAACTTTAATTGGTCGGTGAATGTATTCACCAAGCATCTTTCCTGACCCAAACTTTTCACAACATCTGCGACTGCGTCCCAAGCGTCATAATGTTTACAATCCACAATTATTGGTATTGTAGACTTAGAAAGCAGTTCTAAAGCCCGTTCTAAAGGAATACTCTCCTCTATTTTCTCACTACTTTTTTTATAATATTCTTCCGAATGTCCCAGGTAAGGGGTTCCGTCCTGCCCAACACTGACGTCTAAATCCATACTTCTGTTTTCACTGATAGCTTTATGGATGTTTTTTTCTGTAACCCTGTGAGTATGATAAAAGACAAAAGGTTCGTTTGAGTCTAATATTTTGTGGGCCAACGACTTTTTTTGCATGTATACATTCTACAAGATATAGTGGATCGGGGCACAGACTAGCAGCTAACAAACACTAGTAACAAACTTCGGATAAAGTTCTGTATGGGTAGTCAACACCTGTTCTTCCCTATAACAACAATAGATAATAGGTGTGTTAAAATAACCCTATGCTAACAATCCGAGATGCAACAATAGAAGACCTAGAGGATATCAAAAAACTTAACACGAAAATCTTTTCCTCAAACATAAAGTGGGACAAGGACACAGTTGAAAATTTCGCATCAACTAAACAAGGTGAAAAATATTACACGGAGGCACTACAGCGGAAAGATGGATGTTTCTTTGTCTGTGAAGAAGATGGTGAAATGGTTGGGTATGCAAATGGCGGAGATAAAAAAGAAATCGGAAGAAAAAGCAGATATTTTGAATTGGATAACGTTGGAGTAATACCTGAAAGACTCAAACAGGGTATCGGTAAAGAATTATTAAATAAAGTTAATGATTGGGCAAAAGAAAAAGGTTTTCAAAAAATATATCTAAACTGCTATTTTGCCAATAAGGGGGCCATAAAATTCTACAAAAAAGCTGGGTACAAAGAAATTGATATTTGTTTGGAAAAAGAAATTTAGACGTATAGCTCTCTTAACTCACTAACAAACAAAACATCCTCAAAACATTGAATAAATGGGGTTATATCAAGAGAGTGACTGGGGAGCAAAGCCCTTACCATTTCCACTCAGGATTTTTCTCTCTTTCCCGCCAAGCGGCACTTTGTCGCTTAATAGCGTATGCCTGCCTAGCCTCAACCTCATCCCTTACCTTACAAATTAACTTTTTTATTCCAGTTCTCTTAGCGATAACAAACCTGTGGTCACCGCTCCATATTGAATTCTCGTCATATACATCATTAATCACTTTTCCTATCCCCAAGGGCACCTTTACTCCCTCCTTGGTTATACTACGGACAAGGTGTATACGTTTTTCCATCCTTCGGTCTTTCTCAGAAAAATTTCTCCGTTTTAGGTATCTGAAATAGTCGGTCTCAGAAGGCTCAAACTTTTCCCCAGAAACAACCAAATCAATAAACTTATTCAATGCCGGCGAAAACCCTTTGTATTTCATAGATGGTGGCCAAAGTGTAAGTTCTTCAATGTCCTTTTCTAAAAGTTGTGGATTTTTAAAAATTACAGAGTAATACCTGTAGCTTTCGCCCTTTCCATATATCGTTTTTGTTTCCCACCAACCTTTAAAAACATCTCTTAGAGCATCTATGCCACAAGGGGAAACCATCTTAGCCAATTTCGTATTCCCTCTTATTACGGCCCCCTCTCTTGTTCTATACCTTCCCATTACAATTACATACAAAGCTCTCTTTTTGAGCTTTTTAACAAGCCTGCTTACTTGCTCTGGTGTCAACCAATAATGAACATTAGCCAGAAGAACAATATGTGAAGCAGGTATATTGTACTCATTTAAGTCTGCCTCGATGATCTTTAATCCCTTTGGGTCGCTCTCTTCCCAATACCTAGCATGAGAAACAAACATAGGATTCTTTTCAACTCCAGTAGCTTTAAACCCAAGATCAATTAGCTTCCTTGAGTAAAACCCCGCATTACAACCCAAATCAGTAACAACCCTCCCCTCACCCCTAAATGGTAACAATGGTTCAATAAGGGAATTCCACCTTCCCTCGCTTGTGTCACTATGTCTGCGAGGAGTCATTTTAACTCCATTTATTGTGGCTTCTTGATACCATTTTCCCTGTGGAATAATATCTCCCGCCTGTGGTAAGGATGCATTTTGCATTAGCTTGAGTATAACATTCACAAAAAACCGGTACCAAACTTCGGATAAAGACCACCATGGGGAGCCGCAGACTATAGGTTGACATAACCACTGTTTTACGTTATAACACTCAATCCAAAAACAGTCCAAACTTAATTTCCGTGTTGCACATAATGTCTGGGTTTGGAGTATTCCCCTTCTTATACTCGTAAAATAGGCTTATTAACTCTCCAGTTTTGGGCTATGACGTGGTATCAACTTTATAGCCAAAAGGTAGAGAAACAGAGCCAAAAAGGCTAGAGCGTTAATCCCAACAATCATACCTAAGTTTTCAACCATTCCTCCAAAAAAAGCACCGAACAAATTCGCTCCAAAGGCATCAGTAATGGCCTTGGTTCTTTTAAAAGAATATGAAAATAACAATCCAGAAAAAAATAAAGGCAGGGCTAAAATAAAACTA
>JBHPHX010000019.1:0-5487 GCA_042571515.1 Patescibacteria group bacterium | reverse complement strand
ATGCCTAAAAGGAAAAAGGCAATCCTCAAAATTGAAACGCGAATAAATACACTTTTGGGAATATTTGGACTTGTGCTTGTAGTCCTAATCTGCCGTTTATTTATGATTCAGGTTTTGCAACATGATAAATATAAGGCACTTGCCCAAGAGCAGTACTGGGATTTATCGGTTCTACCTGCTCGTAGAGGGGACATTATTAGTAAGGATGGATTTACCCTAGCTGGTACCCAAACTCACTACCTACTATACATAGAACCCAAAAAATTACGTGAACCCCATGAAACGGGACGCCACCTTGCAGAAATTCTATCCAAAATGAAGGCAGTGGAGGAAAAAGAGGAAGAAGAATTGTACAACCATTTCTATGATAAAGTCGTGGAAATTGCCAAATCAGATTTATATTGGTATGTAATATCTCGCAACCTAACCCCCATCCAAAAAGAAGAAATCCAAGAGCTTCAGATTCCCGGAGTGGGTTTTGAAGAAGAACCCGTTAGATATTATCCGGAAGATACTTTGGGTGCTCATATTTTGGGTTTTGTTGCATACAACGAATCTGGAGAAAAACAAGGCTATTTTGGTATCGAGGGGTCTTTCAACGAAGATTTAAAAGGAAAAGAAGGTAGGGTCTTACAGGAAACAGATGCATCAGGCAACCCTATTTTACTTGGTGAATACAAGTCCTCAGACACTGTTAAAGGGAGAGATATTGTTTTAACTATTGATAGATCTGTGCAATATATTGTTGAGAAAAAGTTAAGTGAGGGAGTCAAGTCGTATGACGCCAAATCCGGATCCATCGTTGTAATGGAACCCGGAAGTGGCGAAATCATCGCCATGGCAAATTACCCTACATATCACCCAAACGATTTTAGAGACTATGAGGAAAGTAATGAGGAAGCCCGTCGTAAAGAAATTGAGAAACGCAACTTATCAATTTCCCAAACTTACGAGCCAGGGTCCGTTTTAAAACCAGTTACTGTGGCTTCAGCTATCAACTTAAATCTGGTTACTCCACAAACAACATTTGATGATAGAGGGCCAGTTTCTTATTCTGGGTACGTAATAAATAATTGGGATTTTAAGCACCACGGGGTACAAACGATTACACAATTGTTGGAAAAATCAAATAACGTTGGGGCAGCTTGGTTGGGACATGTGATTGGTGCGGAGAATTTACATAAATATTTAACTTCCTTTGGAATTGGCTCAAGATCAAAAATAGAACTAGAAGGAGAGGATACGGGTAACATCAGGCCTTATGATACCTGGACTGACATTGATCTTGCCACTGCCGCATTTGGACAAGGAGTTTCAGCTACGCCACTTCAAGTTTTAAATGCATTTAATACCTTAGCCAATGGAGGAATCTTGTTTAAGCCAAAAATAGTTTCCGAAATCAGAGACTTTGACAAAACCATAGAATTACCAGCGTCTAATCTTGGGAGAGTTATTTCCGTGGAAACTTCCGACACTTTGACAGAAATGTTGGTAAATGCAGCCCACAGTGGAGAAGCCAAATTCTTTTTGCTAAAGAATTATATAATTGCAGGTAAAACTGGAACAGCCCAAATTTCAATAGAAGGTAAATATGATCCCCTAAAGACAAATGTCACCTTTGCTGGATATTTGGCCAATTCAAAGAAGTTTTCTATGATAGTAAAGTTGGAAGAACCAAGAGCTAGTATATACGCCGCTGAGACAGCAGTTCCACTTTGGATGGATATTGCAGATGAATTAATAAAATACTATGGTATACCTGCAGACCAATGAATAAACGTTCCCTTGGAGAAAAAATAGAAAAAGAAATAGCAAATTATCTCAAAATAGAAGGGTTTGAGATTCTAGTGGCTAACTGGACCTGTAGGTGGGGGGAATTAGATATTGTAGCAAGAGATAAAGAAGAGTTAGTTTTTGTAGAAGTAAAATACAGAAAAACAACGAAATTTGGTTATCCGGTAGAGTCTTTTACTTCCAAGAAGAAAAAATCCTTACTTAGAACAATAAATTACTACTTGCAAAAAAACCCAGAAAAAACATGGAGATTTGATCTAGTTACAGTATTAGGAGATAAAGTTAAGCACTATAAATCTGTTTCGCTCGAAGGTTGAGCTGGTTTTTCAGGTTCAGTAGCAAATAGTTTATCGTGAATTGCGTTGTGGAACTGTCTATAGGTTCCACTTTTTGGTACTAAGACCCAAGCCCCACCATATTGCTCAAGTGGAGGAGAATAAAGATAGTCGTAATCCAAATAAAAAGAGTATATTTCGTATTTATCCTTATCTTTATAAAAGTCCCAAAGATATTTAACGTCTTTTAACTCCAAATTTGTATCCATGCGGTTTTCTACTACGGTTTTAAAAGCTTCCTCTATAACCATAGGTTGAAAGAGGCTCCCAGGTTGTTGCACAGCATCCACCATGCCTTTTAGCAGTAGGTGCTGACGTTTCATTCTCATCCAGTCGCTCCCTTCCCCATTATTACCCTTTCTTGAGCGGGAAAAAATTAAAGCTCTTGCTCCAGTCATTTTTTCTGGTCCGGCAGTGAAATTAATTGTTTGATAGGTTTTTGTGGCATCTACAGGATACCTAACATCTGTGAATGTGGTTTCAACGTCTACAGTTACGCCCCCCATGGCATCAACAACCCAAGAAAAATCCTTAAAGTCTGTAAGGATAAACCTTTCCGGTCTTAGCCCAGTAAATTCCTCAATTGCGTTCTGCAAAGGCTCCCAGCCCTGGGCAATATATAAAGCGTTAATTCTCCCACCCCCGTACCATAAGTCCCTGGGTATTGAAACCAGAGTAATTCTGTTAGTTTCAGGGTTAAGGGATGCAAGAATCATAATATCTGTTCTATAACCAGTTTCTGCCCTGCTTCTACGATCTATTCCTAGCAATAAAATATTGATGGGGTGCTGTAATGTTTTTTCATTAGTGGTTAACTTCTCTTTTATTTTAGGCAAATGTGGGGTTTTTATCCCCGCCTCTTCTAGTGATCTTGAGGCATCCCACGCTACGTATCCAAAAATTCCCAATGCTAAAACAACCAAAATTATAATTAAGTTTTTTCCCATAAATAAAATGCTACCCCGAAAAGACTTGCCCGTCAATTTCTATAAGTGTAGTATTTAGGTATGTCCAAAAAGATTTTAGTCGTAGAGGACGACCAGTCCTTTTATAATTTAGTCTCGACCGCACTTGGTGCAAAAGGCTATGATGTCGTCCATGTTTCGGACGGCAATGTGGCAGTTACTCGTATTAAAGAAGAAATGCCACAGTTAGTACTTTTAGACATTATTCTTCCCGGTATAAATGGGTTGGATATTTTAAGAGAACTAAAGGAAACGGAAGAAACTAAAGACATCAAAGTTTTGATGCTTACCAATTTTGGCACAGACGATAATATATCAAAGGCTGTGGAACTAGGAGCCGATGACTACTTTATGAAGTACAACATCGTACCTAGTGAACTGTCCGAAAAACTTGCACCATATTTGGGTGAAAAGTTTGATTCGGGAGTTTCGGTTACAAACTAACTAAAACATGAATTCGTTTTTAATACTACTGCTCATAGCTCTTGTCGCATTGTTCATAATACTTTTTTTCTTTTATCTTCACAAAGACCAAGCCCTAACTACTCTGGAGGGAAAATATAACGAACTGAGGGAGCTGGAGAAGGATGAGCATGAAATAAATCGTTTAAGAGACGATTTCATAGCGATGATGGTACATGAATTGAGGGCGCCTTTATCCGTGATTAAAGGTACGTCTGACTTATTGTTGAAGGAGGAAAACTTGAGTGGAGAACAAAAAGATGATCTGCTTGCTCAGGTTAAAGATTCTTCAAAAGATATGCTGCAAACAGTAAATGATCTTTTGGATATTTCTAGAATAGAGGCTGGAAGGCTTGAGATTGATCCAAAAAGACAGGATATTAACAAGCTATTGGAAGAGGAATCAGATTATTATATGGCAGTTTTCCAGAAAAAAGACGTAAACGTAAGTATTTTACTTGGAGAAAACATTCCAAAAGTTAATTTTGATCAGGACGGTGTTAAAAGGGTAATGAGTAATCTTCTTTCCAATGCCCTTAAGTTTACAGAGCCGGGGGGAAGTGTAGTCATTACTTCTAGAAACATTGATAACAAGTCTGTTGAGGTGGGGGTTTCCGATACTGGAAGAGGTATTCCGGAAGATATGAAAGGAAAGCTTTTTAACAAGTTTGTGCAAGTAGAGGCGGAAGATGGAGAAAAAGGAAAGGGGTCGGGGTTAGGTCTAGTTATTGCAAAAGGAATTATTGAGGCACATGGGGGAAGTATTTGGATCGAAGATAACAAGCCAAAAGGAACAAAGCTCTTATTTACACTGCCCCTAGGTTGAGTAGTTGGTTTGGTTTTTAGGGCTTCTTAAAGCATATCCTAGATGTCCAAAGTGTTTTTTTATTTTCATATTTTCCTCTTCAAAGTAACGAATTGTACCATTTAAAGCCCCTCTAACTTCTTTTAGTTCATCTTTAACTTCCTTTATTTTCCTTGCATTTGATTCTATACGTCTGCGGTTTTTTATTATCTCTGTTAAAAGTTTCGATTCAGATCTGGAAACGATGTTTTCTATAAGTTTTAAGTCTTGCTTTGTGAGCATTAGTACTAAAATACCATTTTAAATATAGCAACGTCAATAAGACAATATATGACATCGATCCCTATGAAAAAATATAAAAAGTAGGTAAAATAGTTTTATGACGAAAAAAACTGCCTGCGCACTTTGGTTTAATCAAATTAGAAAAACAGATATTCCTCTAGTTGGGGGGAAGGGCGCCAATTTAGGTGAAATGGTGCACGCAAAAATCCCCGTACCAAATGGATTTGTGGTGACTGCCAAAGCCTATTACGACTTTATTAAAAAGACTTCCCTTAAGCAAAAAATTCTCACAGAGTTATCTGGTTTGGACGTAAATGATTCTAAAAAACTTCACCAAGCCTCAAAAAACGTCAAGACCGCAATTTTGGCAGCAAAAATGCCCGAGGATTTGGCCAAGGAGATAGGCGAATTTTACAAAAAATTATGCGGGGAACACGACCGTTTAGTGGCGGTAAGATCTTCAGCTACAGCCGAGGATTTACCAGATGCCTCTTTTGCTGGGCAGCAGGAAACGTTTTTAAATATTAAGGGCGAGAAAGACGTTGTTAAGCATGTACAAAAATGTTGGGCTTCCCTTTTTGAATCAAGAGCAATATTTTATAGAACTGAAAAAGGATTTAATCATTTTAAAATAGGCATCGCTGTTCCAGTGCAACTTATGGTGCAATCAGAAGTCTCTGGAATAATGTTTACAGTAAACCCACTAACTAACAACCGAGAAGAGATTTCAGTAGAAGCTGCTTTTGGTCTTGGTCAACCTATTGTTTCAGGTGAGTTAACACCAGACCAATATGTAATTGACAAAAAATCAGGAAAAATTACCTCAAAGATTATAAGTACTCAG
>JBHPHX010000018.1:0-6304 GCA_042571515.1 Patescibacteria group bacterium | reverse complement strand
AATCTCAGCACCAGTACCGCTAAAAAGCTTGGCTAGGTCGTTTCTTGTCTGATCTACTGAAGTTATTTTCATAGCCAAGTCTTATTCTATCATTTGGATTTGGACTCCTGTCTTGGGGCGTCCTCCTTGGCTTTATCAATAATTAATTGTTCCTCCCAGTTGTTTGGCCAGGTTGGTATAGGCCAGAACCTTTCAATGAACCACTTAAAGTTGTGTACTCTTTTAGGAAATTTATCGTTTATCCAGTAATCTATGCAATTTACTCTACCTCTATTGCGCTCGGCCTGGTGGAACGCATACCTGGCGTTAGAAAAGCCATAACCCTTGCCAGCCTTTCCTTTGTGCCAATGGGCATACCAAGTCTTTTTGTTAACAACAACCCTTCCTCCCCCCAACCAAGTATTATTACAGATCTCCTGAGCTTCCTGGATAAAAGACCCATATAAATCAACATCTAATGGCCCAATCATCTTGTCCCACCATTTTCGGCTGGTAAAGTAAAGAGATCCTTGTGTTGACATGTTATCGTCAATCAAAATATCATGTCGGTCAAAGTACCGTCCCCTCCATAAGTCCCCATGAAGCCCACAAGCTAGATTATGTGTCTCAATATATGGGTAAGTTAGAAATTGATAGTCTACTGGAGGTCTCATATCAGGTGCTACCTTCCAATTTTTGACGTCTAGGCGATAACGGCGGGGTATAACTACCCAATCATCTTCACAATCTTCTATTAATTTAACATCAAAACCCTGGTCGAATAGGCAGTGCCCGTCCGCCTTCATAATATATTTGCCTTTAGATACTGCTACCCCAGCATTTATGCACTGGCGCATACCATAATTCTCATGAATAGTGCCTTTGTGAATCACAACTAGATTGTCGTAGTTTTTAAGTGGGGGGTCAGGCCAATAGCCGTCAAGAACAACAATAACCTCAATTGATCCCTCGGCCTTTGCCATTAAATCATCAATCGTTGGCTGGAGGTATTTTTCCCTTCTGGTTGGAATTATTATTGATAGATCAGGCATATATTTGTTTGGCCCATACTTAATGGGTACATTTTGTATCTATGGGGCTAACTAGACTCAACAATGGTATTTGTATCTTTACACATTTGTTTGGGAAAAGTCAAGAAATACAGTATATGCATTAGGGAAAGGTGTTGTAGAAGTAGTCGTATTTGAGATGTCCGCGGTTGGACCAACCAGAGTGGAAGTCTGATTGTCCCTTAGTATAGCGGAAGGAGCCTGCCTCCAAATCTTCTTCCATAATAAACCAGGCACCATCAGGCTTTGTAAACCCGTAGTAAAAGATATAGTCCCCATAATCAATGTCAGAAATTTGGTAACCATCTGTCGGTTGCTCCTTAGCGGGGATAATATCGGCTCCAGAGGGGTCTTTGAGGATAATTGCTCCTGGTTTTTCCACTGCCTTCCCAAAAAACAGAGCCTCAGCTCTTTTTGTGAAGATTGAAAGAACAAAAAAGGAAATTCCAGCTGCCCAAACCATCTTGAGAAAATCCCGTTTACCAGAATCAACAACACCTACGTTTTCTGCTATGGTTCTTACAGGCTGGACTGCAATTACTGGTTTATGTTTATAGCGGGTCTTTTTTCGAGCCTTACTCGGAAATACCTTAAAAGCAAGATATGCTAGCAATGTGTAGAGAACAGTGGCTACGGCTAGCTGTGTATAGGTTCTAGAGGTAACAAACAGTACAATTGCCACTAAACATGCAATTATAAAGCTGCCATACATAAATATTTTTTTACTCATTATCGATGTTTTCCTTAATTTCTATACCTTTCACCACTTCTAAATATGTAGAGGATATATAGGCTGCTGACCCGTCCTCCAATTTAACGTTGTACCACCCTGAGCCTAGCGAAATATACTCAAAAGTATCACCCTCCTTAGCCTCTCCTATCTTATTAGAGCTTATTGTTGGGCCTTGGCGAATGTTTACGTAGTCAGATCCGTCATCTATTTTGATCCCCAGAATTATTTTAGGTTCCTCGTCTTTGATTTCTTCCTTCTCACTCAATGGCTCCTCAATTTGGGGTCTTTCATCCTGTGTACCCGAGACTGATGGGGGAGGGGAGGATGTGTTTTTGATTTTTTCTGCCTGAATATTTCCAAATCCCAAAATAAATAACAGTATGAAGAGAGTAATTGCTGTTGCGAGTTCAGGAAGCCTAACCCAGGCGTTTGGACTAGAATCAAGACCATCTCCCTCAATAGCTACTGCTGTTGTATTTACTACGGCACCAACAGGCTCCTCCTTTTCGACCTGCACGTCCTTTCCTTCAATAATAATCTCCTTTAACATGTCTTCCTCTTCTTTATCAGGCTCGTACTTTTCTACAAAGTTTTTGTAGCCTGTTACCCCCTTAAAGGTTGATTTATCAAAGGATTTTAAGATAACTTCTGGCTTGACCCATGGGGTTTTTCTTGTGCCCAGGTATTCTGCATACGACGAGTTTTTACCACCCTCTGAGTGGAGGTGGAAATATCGAGTTAAATGCAGTAGAGGAGATATACCGTCTATCTGAATAGACCTGTACGACCCCCCATATAGAGAACCAACACGCTGATACTTTTTATTGAAATATATTGAGTACCTTGTAGAGAGAGACCTCATGAAATATTCAAGAGCCCCGTCTGTTATTTGATGTAAAAGCAGGTGGAAGTGTCCGGGCATAAAACTGTATGCTACAAGTTCAATTTGACCGAAGTAGTTTTTTGGTTGGTGGGGGACGCCTTGGAATGCATGGCCCCTAATAGTAAAGGTTTTTTTAGTGCTATTCGAATCTGCTGGAGGGGATAAGTATTGTTTGATATAACCTAGAAAAGCCTCGTAGTCTCCTTTGTCATTGAAGATGATTCCCTCGGCCACACCTCTATTATAAACATGAAAAAAGGTTCCTTCTTTTTCCTTCTTTGGCAGGGCGTCGGCAGGCATGAATTAATCCTATCTTGAAAGGAGAATGATTGCAAGTACATATTTTTAACAAAAAATGAGTGACATTGTTAGCCAAGTTAAGCCTCCAATGAAGCCTTAGATAATAAGGTGGAAGTAGTGGAAATCAAGGAAAAAGTGCCCTTCTTGGAAGGATTATGCTTCCAAGTACCCCCTCTGTGCAGACTGGGTCTTTATATGAACCAAGTCTAAATTTACGTTTGCAGTGGCGCAACTTGGTATAAAAATCCATGGCAGATGTAAGTGACGTAAACATGTCTATAGTAAAAAGGGTGTTTTGAAAAAAGTTACTTTTTGTGAGACATTAATGAGACATCAAATTTCTAAAAGTAATCAATTGAGTAAGAATACTAACCAAAAATGACTTCCGTGCCTAGAACTTAGCGATTTACTCATTTTAGGCGTAAAAAACAAACAAGGAGTAGATTTGCCTTTGGCAAAAACCTACTCCTTGTGAGAGAAATATTACTTAAAAATAGCCCAAATAGGATAATGGTCAGAGCCTTTATGCTTTTCTAACACACCTTCATCCTTTAAGGTTAATCCTCTCACCAAAATCCAGTCTTTTCTAGAATCAAAACCCTTATTCAGACTACGTTTCTTTAACAATCTGTGAACCCACTTGCGCTTAGACAAAACAGAGCTAATTGCATGCTCCATGCTTACTGTGATTGCCCCGAGGTCTCCTATGAGTTCAAGACCCTCTTCCAGTACTCCCACTATCCAAGCTACATCGCTTGAGTTGAAATCACCTAGAATAATGGCTCTGTCTGACCCATGTTCTTCCAAAGCTTTCTTTATTACTCTCACCTGTTGTAGTTTATGTTTTTTCCACCCAAGTACCTCAAGATGAACATTGACTATAGTTAACTCTTCCCCACTGGAGAGCAAGTACTTGTTCAGAGTTGCCCTGTGTTGAGGAACTTCGGAGCTATCACACCAAAAAAGCCATTTCCAAAAAGCCCCTTGTAGTCTTGGTAGATCTATTTTGATGCTTTTTATGGGTTTTGTGGGTGCTATTGTGGTTACGCCAGTTCTATGTGTGGAAGGCCTCGAGTCATTATGGAAGGCTATTTCAGCGTTAGGGAATGCCTCTCGGATCATTGCCTCTATAAAAGGTGCATTGGTTTCTTGGAGTGTAATAAATGCATCTTCTGGGAATGATTTCAACGAGTCAAGAATAGTGGTGGGATTCTCGCCAGACATAATGTTGTATGAAATTATATGTATCATTGTATAACCTCCTTTTTGCTTTAGTTTAGGGATTTTTTATCTTCGTTTTACTGCTTCTACCGCGTATTTTACACCAAAACCCCCATTATTTCAACCTATAGCCTAGGTGATATCTATTTATAGCCCAATGCTATTATTGCAACAGGGAATAAATCAGTATTGGACATCTTTTTTACCTTTTCCTCTCGAAATCCCCCTACCCAAACAGAATCCAGCCCTTTTTCAACCAATAATAACTGAATATATGCTCCAAATATTGTGGCATCCTGTATTGCGTAAAGGTTTTTTCCACGTTTGCCGTATCGGGGGGAGTACTTTTCCTTGTCACACCAGATAATAATGTAAACGGGAGCGTCAACATGCGTAATTTTTTCCCTAGTTATAGTAGTGCTGTACCCTCTAATAGCCCCGGCTGAAGGTGCTTTGCGGGCCAAAACAATGATTTCTTCCAGTAATTCATCAGAAACGTCTCTATTTGTGAATTTACGAACCGATTTTCTTTTATTTATGACTTCTTCTAGGTTCATAGGCTAGCTGCTTGATTATAACAAAGAAAAACCACTGTATTTCTGTCCATAGTGTGTAGATGGTTGGGCGGGGCGTGATAGGTACCAATAGTTTTTATGATCTGATAAAATATCCTAGTGCCACAAACAGTACTCAAAAACCTCAAAAAATATGTGAACAACAACGCATTCCAGCTTTTTGCAGTAAGTTGTTTTGCATTATTTCTGGAAATGGTTGTTATTAGGTGGCTTTCTTCCAGCATTAGAATATTTGCCTTTTTGAAAAATATACCTTTAATAATCAGTTTTCTAGGTCTAGGTTTGGGGATAATGACTACACATCCCAAAATAAGGCTCAAGGAGAATTTGTTGAGAATATATGCACTTTTAGTGGTGATCTTAGGCACTTCAAAGATATCTTCCCTTTCCATGGCGCCTATTCCTACGGGAGACAGCCTTTGGGTGTGGTGGTCGTCAGAGGTTTTTCTAGATACACAGCTTAGGTCGTCAATGTCAACAATTATTGCTTCTTGGGTTGGCTATATTATTGTTGTGACAGCTATATTAACCCTATTGTTTTTCCTGTTTTTCTCTATAGGACAGCATATTCAAGAAAGGTTAAGAAAGTTTAAACCTCTGGATGCCTACAAATATGATCTATTAGGGAGCATTTTTGGGGTTTTGCTTTTCACACTTGTTTCTTTCTTGCATACATCTCCCTTTTGGTGGGTTTTGATAAGCACTATCCTTCTACTTACCCTAATTAAGGTCAATGTAAAAAGAGCCCTTTTATTGTTATTTATTTCATTTGTGACCTATATAGGAACGCTTGGTACATACTGGTCACCTTATTACAGAATTGATGTGAGAGAGATAATGAGAGGTAAAGATGGTACTGCGGGGGCTGTTGCGCTTACAGTAAATCATGTCTATTTCCAACAAATGGCTAATTTCTCCGAAGATTACTTGGGTAAATACGCAAATGAAGAGCATAAGAGAGTTTCTGTGAACTACAACCTACCATACATGTTTGTTAAAAATCCTGGGGATGTTTTAGTAGTGGGGGCTGGAGGGGGAAATGATGTAGCAGCAGCCCTAAGACATGGTGCGAAGAGTGTTGATGCTGTAGATATAGATCCCTTAATTCTTCAATTAGGGGAGAAGCTTCATCCGGAAAAACCCTACCACAACAGTAATGTTACTCAAATAGTGGATGATGCAAGAAGTTATTTTGAGAAAACAGACAAGAAGTACGACACAATTGTTTATGGGTTGCTGGATTCACACACAACCTCTTCTACCTTTTCAAATATTAGGCTTGATAATTTTGTATATACATTGGAAAGCTTCTCCGCAGCAAAGGAACATTTGAAGGATGGTGGAAATGTCATTCTGAGTTTTGCTGCCGGGAAACCTTGGATACTAAGCAGAATTTCAGAGATGTTAGAGCAGGTTTTTGATACTGAAGTGTTAGCTTTTCGAAGACACAAGGGGTCTGACGGGGGTATTTTTGTAGCGGGGGATAACCTAAACAAAGACGCCTTAGAGGACGAGCAAGTTAAAAACCTTAGAGCTAACATAA
>JBHPHX010000017.1:0-7581 GCA_042571515.1 Patescibacteria group bacterium | reverse complement strand
TTTAGTCCAATATTATTATTCTTTCTCTCTTTTTGCTTTTGCTCCAACTCCGCTAAAGCTTTTCCGGCATCTGCCCCGGCATTGGCAGCAATAATTCTTGTAGGCTTCTCTAATGCCTCATACAAAATCTTTGCTCCTGTTTCCTCATCCCCCTCTAGTTTAAGTTTATTAATCACTTCCCTAGCCTGAAGATATAAAATACCTCCACCTGCAACAATTCCTTCTTCTACAGCAGCCTTGGTAGCATTTACGGCATCTTCTACTCTTAATTTCTTCTCCTTCATTTCAGCCTCTGTGGCAGCTCCAACACTAATTTCTGCAACTCCGCCCGTTAATTTTGCCAATCTTTCAATCAGTTTCTCTTTGTCATAGTCAGAAGTGGCACTCTCAATCTCATTTTGGATTTGGAAAACTCTGGCCTCAATAGATTTTGCCTTACCCTTACCTCCAACAATTGTGGTGCTATCCTTGTCAGAAAGCACTCTATCGGCCTTTCCGAGATCCTCCACCTGCACGGAATCTAATTTCCTACCGGTATCCTCGCTCACCAAAGTGGCACCAGTTAAAACAGCAATATCTTCCAACATTGCTTTCCTTCTGTCACCAAAGCCAGGTGCTTTTACTGCCAAAACGTTAAAAGTTCCCCTTAATTTATTTACAACCAAAGTTGCAAGGGCCTCCCCCTCTACTTCTTCAGCAATAATTACTAGATTTTTGGAAACTTTTACAAAATTCTCTAGCATAGGAAGCATTTCTTGCAAATTGGAAATTTTCTGGTCAGTTATCAAAATGTAAGCGTCTTCAATTTCAGCCACCATTTTGTCTGTATTGGAAACAAAATATGGAGAAGCATAACCTTTATCGAATTGCATTCCCTCTTTATATTCAAGCTCAATACCAAATCCCTTTCCTTCGTTTACTGTAATTACCCCACTATCACCTACCTTTTCCATTGTAGCGGCAACCAATTCTCCAACCTCTTCATCCTGTGCAGAATTAGACGCAATTTGGGCTTTTTCCTCTTTGGAGGTTATGTCTGTAGCAAGCTTTCCAATTTCCTTAACAACTGCTATTCCGGCTTTTTCCAAACCCCTCTTTAGAATCATGGGGTTGGCACCAGCACTAACATTTTTTAAACCTTCATCAACTAAGGCTTGGGCCAAAACAGTCGCCGTAGTAGTTCCGTCTCCTGCCACATCATTTGTCTTGCTGGCTGCTTCCTTAACAATTTGAGCGCCCATATTTTCAAATTTGTCTTCTAGTTCAATTTCTTTAGCTATAGTTACACCATCATTTACAACTTGTGGTGTCCCCCAACTTTTATCTAAGGCTACATTGCGACCTTTGGCACCAAGAGTAGTGGCTACCGCATCGGCTAGAGCATCCACTCCGATTTTTAGTTTGTTTCTGGCTTCTTCACCATAAATTATTTGTTTTACAGACATAGTTATTTTTCCTCTACTATGGCAAGCACGTCTTCTTCCTTTACTAGAAGCATTTCCTTGCCTTTAATTTTAATTTCTGTTCCGCCCCATTTTTTATACATAACAATATCTTCTTTTTTTACTTCCATAGGGACTCTGTTGCCTTTTTCGTCTTTTCTGCCATCTCCGGCAGCAATAACTTTTCCTTTTTGGGGTTTTTCTTTTGCAGAATCTGGGATAACAATTCCAGAGGGTAATGTAGTTTCCCCTTCTAGAGGTTCTACTAATAAATAATCAAATAGTGGTTTAACCTTCATAATTAATATTTCTAATAAATTTATACAGAAACGCAAACAAATTTAGCACTCTCTCCCCTCGTCTGTCAAGTAGGCAAATATCCTCCAAGATGTGTTATTATATTCCCAATCGGAATCAAATATGAAGTTGGAGGTAAAGATATGTTTAGGAGTTTGTGGAAAAGTTTTACTGATGGGGTTAACAAAGCCTTCCAGGATGTTGGTCTTGGAAATAAAGTAAAGAGGGCAAGTGGAAGTCTTACCGCCGGGGGGTACTGGTTGGTACTAACTGAGAGCACCAGAAATAAAAAGGGCGCTTACACCCATTCCTGTGGAAGAAAAATCAAGTTCAAATCCATCCGCCTGTCCGAGCGGGTACCGGGGCTCTCTTTGGCTGGACGATCAGCTAAATCAAGAAGGGTTCCTTTTTGCGGCGGATGTGAAAAGCCACCAACAGGGGGAACCTACTCTGGGGGGCAATATTTCATTAGTTCTTAATCTAGAAAGCCGGTGGTGGTGAGTTATTCTCACTCTCAGCGGCTTTTTTGTTTCTAGGAAGTTTTGGATCTTGCGTAAAGGCGTAACTTACCCTCGCCTATCTTATCCTGCTTATAAATCTCAATATGCCCAATCTCAGAAGTATTTTTAACATGGGGACCACCACAAAGCTCCTTACTAACCGCAAAATCTAATCCATCCCCAACAAAATAAACCTTCACCTGATCCCCATACTTGTCCTCAAAAACACCAACTGCACATGTTTCCTCTGCCTCTTCCCTGCTCATTACCTCAAACTGCACTGGTAACCCCCGGTCAACAATAGAATTAACCTCATTCTCCAACGCAAGAATCTCCTCTTTTCTTAATTTCTTGTCAAAACTGAAATCAAACCTCAACCTCTCTCCCGTAATGTTGCTTCCTTTTTGAACAACATCCTCCCCAAACAGTTTTCTCAACGCACAAAGTAATATGTGAGTAGCTGTATGATATTTAATCGTATTTTCGTCCTGGTCTGCCAAACCACCCTTAAACTTCCCCTCCGCACCTGCACGAGACTGGTTTTGATGAACAGATTGGCTACGTGCATACGCTTTTTCAAACTCGGTTCTATCTTTAATAAGACCCTTCTCCTCAGCAATGTCAACAAACATCTCCCTTGGAAATCCATATGATTGATAAAGATCAAAAGAAATAGTCGCCAGGTTAACCACAGTTCCATTAAAACTGCTTAACAATTTTTCCACTTTTAGCTCTGTTTTGTTGAGAACCTCTCTAAATTTGGTCTCCTCGGCTGCAAAGATCTCCTTTATTTTTTCCTCCTTGGATTTTAAATCAGGATACAACCAAGCAAATATATCTACTACAATTGGTACTAAAGATGTAGAAATATCTTTTTCTATACCTAGCTTCTTTCCAAACCTCACCATTCTCCTTAACAACCTTCTAAGAACGTAGTTTTCCTCTTTATTGCCAGGAGTCACCCCATCCATAGCCATAAATACTGATCCGCGAACATGGTCTGCCAAATTTCTCATCCTGAGTATATCTCTTCCGGAATAATGTCTTCCGCTTAACTCTATGATCTTTTGAATAATAGGATAAAAATCATCCGTTAAAAAGATGTCATTTTTACCCTGCACGGCCATAGTAATTCTTTCTAGACCACCTCCAAAATCAATATTTGCTTGTGGTAGTTTTTTCCATCCTTTTTCTGTTTTTTTGTATTCCATAAAAACTGAGTTACCAAGTTCCACAAACTCAGTATCATTGTCAGCCGGGGACTTCCCGGAGGGATCACCGTCGCCCAGATAATAAAAAATCTCACTAGAGGGGCCACCAAGCTCACCAACCGCATCTCCTCTCTGCCACCAGTTGTGCTCCTCATCATAAAGCCATATACGGTCTTTTTCCTTTGCATCAACTCCGTACTTTTTATAAATCATTTTAAGGATTTCTACACTTTTTTCATCTTTTGGAGAGTCAACATCACCAGAAAAAGCGGAGGCATAAATTCTTTTTGGATCTAGGCCTAGATGATCAACAAAAAATTCATATGCCCAAGGAAGTTGGTCTTCTTTGGAATAGTCCCCTAAACTCCAATTTCCAATCATATGAAAAGCTAGGGTATGAATATGATCCCCAATTTCATCTAAATCATCCATTCTTATACAACGTTGAACATTTATTAAACGGTTACCTAAAGGATGTTTCTCACCAGAAAGAAAAGGTACAAGGGGAAACATCCCAGAGTTTACAAACAATAAAGATGGGTCATTTTCGGGAACAAGGGAAACGTTGGGGATCTTTTTGTGTCCTCTCTCTTCAAAGAATTTAAAGTATTTTTCCAGAATTTCTTGTGAGGTCATGAGGTTATTATAGCAGGCTCTTTACTTCCAACAACAACCATGCTAATTTGTATTGGCACATATGGCAGTCTCTTCAATACAAACTCAAAAAAGTGGAATCTCTCAATTACTCATTTACCTTTTAGCTATTTTAGGCATAGGTCTGCTTGTATATTTTGGCGGGGAGCTCATCACCTCGGTTGGATTTTTGGGTGGAAATGCTGCAGTTTCTGTCGATGTAACAGAAGGGAAGGCGCAGGTATTTATAAATGATGAGGATATGGGAGAAACCCCATTTGAATCAGAGGATGTAAAACCCGGAAGCAATAAGGTAACTCTTAGACAAGGTAGCAGGCAATACGAAACCACAATAGAGTTCCTGCCCAAAACAAATGTTGGTGTTTTTAGAGACCTTGGTATTTCTGAGGTTTTTTCATCCGGACAAAATATTTGGTTTACAAAAGATGATCCCGAAACTGTGTTGAGGGTAACCTCAGAGCCCGCGGGAGCTTCCGTCTATGTGGACAACACTGAAATTGGAAAAACTCCCTTTACCTCAAACAATTTAAGTGAGGGTGACTACGATGTCAGAGTGGAATATCCAGGGTTTGAAACTCAGGAGACCAGAATAAAAGTTCAGAATGACTTTACTTCCAATGTTCAGGTGAAACTCTACTCTATGCCCGTCCCTTCAAAAATTAAACCTTTTGAAGACTCTGACAACTTGTACAGTATTCTTTCAGATAATGACCAAGTTGCCGCAGATACAGGATCTTGGGTCAGGGCAATAATTTATTGGAATAAAACTCGAGGAGTGAATTTGGAAGGAACGGGAGTAAATAAAGAGTTAGTATTTGACTATTTTATAGACTACAAAGGTAACATTTTTGATTCAGAAGGAAAGATGGTTCAAACGGAAGATGACTTTACGGGTTTGGAAAAAAGAGATAGGGGGGCTTATTTGGGAAGAATTTCTGACGGAGAAGGCCTAACAGATCCAGCAAAAGAATCTTATTTGAGATTGGGGGATATAAAATTGGAGGGTTCCAAGGCAAAAATCCTAGAAACAGGAACCGGATGGCTAAGAGTCAGGAGTGCTCCAAATTTGACTGGGTCTGAAATTGCCAAAGTAGATGTTGGAAAACTTTATCCGTTAATAGAAGAGCAAGAGGGTTGGGCAAAAATAAAGGTGGATGACGAAACTGAAGGTTGGGTTTCAAGGGACTACGTAGACATTCTCGAATGATTCGTGCCACTCAACTAAATCCGGACGCAATTTTTTTCCTATTTCATAAGTTTTTTTAAAGTCTGTCATTAAACCCATTCTCTTTTCGTACTTTGCAATGTCTGCAAGTATTCCTAAATCATTTGGGTAAGTCTTTTTTAGGTGCGCAAAGTATTCTAGGGTTTGAGGGATATAACCGGGTCCTAAAAAATAAAAAATCGGGATGATGTTTCTAAGAGTGGTCAGGTTTTTTGGATTTAGAGAAATAGCAGATATTATATCTTCAAAAGCAGCTTCTTCGTTATCCTCAAGAAGGTGTTGTTTGGCAAGATAGCGATAATATGTTGGTTCGTTGGGATTTAAAACAACAGCTTCAGGCATTTTATAATAAATATCAGCCAAGAAGTGTTTGGAAAAAATAAATATGGAAAAAATGTAAATTATGGATATAATAATGTAAATAAACGTTTTTTTCACCCTGTCAATTATAACCCAAAGGAGGTAAATTATGACAACGAGACCCTTGGAAAAAGAAGGTAGTAACTTGGAGAAAGAAAATACTGAGGTTTTGATAGCGGTTCAACTGATTATTATTGTAATGGCATTTGGCATAACGGTATTTGAGTTAGCCGGATCATATGGAACAAATACCTTTCCTTCCATACCAATCTTGGTTGTGTTTGCAGTTACCCCACTACACGTAACACTTCTCTGGTCAAAGAGGGGGCGCAGAGCATTACTAAGTATTTGGGGGGTGTTATTGATCCTCTCACTGATAGTGGGTCTTACACTCAATGACCCTTTTTACTATGTCTGTGCGGGCCTATGCTTTATTATAAAACTTCTAATGCCTTCTAAGGAACGTTGGTATTAAGAATCTAGTTTCCTGCGTGGGTGGTTGAAACCTATATCACCCACGTGGAATTTTTTCTCAACATTAATGACCACGTAAATATTTTTTGTAGTTTCCATCTCTATTCAAATCTTCTTCAATTAATTCTCGAAGAATTTTAGAACGACTCTTTTCATATCTCTGTGAGGCCCAATCTAGATAATATTTATGCTTTCTATCCAAAACCACGTTATACCTATTTTGTCCTTTTTCCAATTTTGAATACCCAAGAAACTCATCAATAACATCCTTATAATTTTCAAGGGTGTAGTCTCTTACAATTAAGAAGGGTGAGTCTATACCCTCAACATAAGAATCTGCGAATGTCGTATCTTTTTTCGTACGCAACACTAGGGTGGGCTTGCGCCTATATAAAGCATGGGTTATTTGGTGTGAAGAGCTGAAATTAGGCACTGAAAACTCTATAACTACAGCATCAGCTATATTTATGGCTCCCATACACTCCTGATATAAACTTCTCACACCCCTAGTTACTTGTCTGTTAGCAGTCCTGTTCTTTTCTATCCATTCTCCGTGGTCTCCTAACCAATCGTCTGTAAAAACACAACCAGCATCAATTAAATGTTGTCTGATTGCGTAGTAATGTTTCTTATATTCTTTAAATTCTATAGTTGTTGTTCCAAACCAAACTTTCATAATGTGTACAGAAATTTATTGTTGTGTAATGAATACACAATAATTTTAGGGTAATATACATTCATGGTTCTTGCAACACTCTGCTACATCAGGAAAAATGGAAAAACCTTAATGTTGCATCGAGTTAAAAAAGAAAATGACATGCACGAAGGCAAATGGAACACCTTAGGTGGAAAATGCGAGTCTGGAGAAACCCCCGAAGAATGCGTATATAGAGAAGTGAAAGAAGAAAGTGGATTAACACCCAAAAATTTACAGCTTAAAGGTCATATCACATTCCCAAAGGCCACCGGAAAGGGTGAAACTTGGCATGTTTATATTTTTACAGCGAATGGTTACACAGGAAAAATGATTGATTCCAAAGAAGGGAAAATGGAGTGGATAGAGGATGACAAATTGTACGATTTACCAATGTGGGAAGGAGATGAAACTTTTATGAGATGGTTGGACAAGCCCGGATTTTTCTCCGCAAAGTTTACCTATGGCAAAAAAGGCCTAGAAGACCACAGCGTTATATTCTATGAATAAAATAATTGAAAAAATAAAGGCGTTTAACAAGTCAAGGGGTTGGAGTCCTACACCACAGGACTGCGCAAAATCTATAATTATAGAGGGGGCTGAACTTTTAGAACACTTTCAATGGGATGATAGTGATAAAGATGATTCGGAAATAGACATTTCAAAGAAAAACTGGGGCGAAATTGAACTAGAAATAGCGGATGTATTCTGGTATGTAGTGGCA
>JBHPHX010000016.1:0-8034 GCA_042571515.1 Patescibacteria group bacterium | reverse complement strand
AGACGCCTTAACTAACTACCCCAGCGGCCCGTAGAAAATCTACCCATCTTTCCTGAAGTTGCTGAAAAATTGCGTCTGGTGTATTAAATCCCGGTATACCGAGCAGATTAACTATAATAACGTAAATTGCGAAAAACCCAACTACAATAAAAAACCCAATTACAACCCAGGTCCATGAAAGTGTAGCCCCAGCAAGACCTTTGGGGTCTCCAAAAGACATAGCAAGTTTAATGCCCCCAAAAACAACCATAATTACCAAAAGCACTCCCGCCACAGTTACAACCAGATTAACTATTTTTAAAATGGGACAAAAAATATCCGCTGGGCTCGGCTCATCTGCATTATTGTAAGTATCACAATAGCCAGCGTGTGCAGGAATCAAACTCATAGAAGCTACAAGAAATATTGATATAAGAGATGTTTTAATAGTTTGGTAAATCATTTGTGATATTAGGTTCTAGTACTCCCATTGCATCAATTACTATAGTTTTAAATGCAAAAGTGACGATAACTATTATTCCCGCAATAGCCGCGAATAGAAAGGCATTCCAAGCTTTTTTGGCTTTATCTGGATCTCCAGCAGACATTGTATGCAAAATTGCTGAGTACAAAGCAGCAACAATACAAATAGATATTCCCACCCCCAAGACAAGGTTTATAGCAAAACCCAAAAAGTCTGAAATTTTTCCAAACCTAGTGGCTGGTTCTGCTCCAGAACTGGTTATAACATCTTCTAGTATGCTAAACATAAAAAAATAAAGGTATATCCCCCACCACGCTAAGCGCGGTAGGCTACGGGCGGGGGTTACCTTATGTAATAAAGTCGGTTATACCGTTTTGGTTTATATCTCCACCAGTGAGGTTTTCCAAGATGGATTTGATGACGGTAATAAAGAACAACCCAACTCCACCAATAACAGCGTAGGTTAACCACTTTTGAGCTTGATCCACTGCAGTTTTTTCACCTCTGGACATAACATACTGAATAAATCCAAGGGCTAACATGACAAATACCAAAGCGTATCCAACTCCCAATAGTAAGTTTACTACCCAACCAAAAATGTCAGACAAACTGTTGAAGTTGTTACTTAGTGGGTTCTTAACGGTTGTTTCTAATCCTTGAGCAAATACTTGTTCTAGCATAGGTTACACCTCCTTTAAATTAAAAATTTACCAGGGTAGAACTCTCACCCAATATGGAATTAATTATAACTCTAAGAATTGCGATAGACAACAAGATGAATAAGGTGCCTAATATGGCGTGAGTTAGCCGTTCGGCACAGTCCTTAAGTTTTTCTGGGTTTCCGTCACTTGTCATGTAGCAGTAGCCGGCGTTAGCAATGAATACTATTCCAATTCCAATTCCAAGGGGGTATAAGAATCCAAATATTGTGGCCAAGATTTCGTCGATGTGTAATATTGGCCCTCCGTAAGAGGGAAGTTCTACCCGTGTTATACAATCTGTGTAACCCGGTACACATATTCCAGTAACACACTTATACCCGCTTGCTAAACAACAACTCCCTTCATTGGTACATGTTTCCCCTACTAAATAGGGGTTATCTGGGTCTGGGGTAGTACTATCTTGACAAGTACCTTGTATACAAGCTAGGTTCTGGCCAGGGCAGCAGTCTTTTCCTGCGGCAGCGCCGCAAGGACCGCCTAGGTTAGAACATGGAGAGGTATTAACAACATCCCCAATAGTGTCACCATCATTATCAAACATACATACGAGGTTACCTGGGGCATTAGGGTGCTCCACACACTTCAAACCGCTTGGGTTGCCCAAGGGGGAAAATGGCTTACAACAATCTTCAGTTACAGCACATTCGTAATCTCCCGCGGGAGGATAAAGGGGGTCATTAGAATCGTAGGGGTAGGCGGGAATACAATTTGGGTCATCACCACATAAACCAGTAGTACTATCTGCGGGGTCGTAATTATCATCACAATACCAAGGTTCACAACATTGTTCCTGGGGATCGCCAGAAATTGGGTTACACACCTTATCTTTCTCTACACATCCTTCCCCTATTGCACATTCTAAATCACCATCCCCATCTTCATCTCTGCAGCTTCTGGTGCCACTATTTGAGCCACTAGGATCACAAACACAATCATCGCTAGTTTTTGTTGCAGGAGGTTCGCAGCTAGCACCCAAATCTGGGGACACACAGATTGTTTCCGGTAAAAGAGTATCTGGGTTGGTACGCACTTCACATTTGCTTGAAGCACAACTATTTTCGCCTCCAGAGTCGTTTATACAGGGTGCCCCATTCCCGAGGTAGGCATTACAGACCGGAAAACTAGTATCCGACCTTATACACTCCTCGTTTACACATTTTAAAAATTCTGGGTCGGCAGGAATGGGAGGATTTGCATTTGGATCTCCCGCCGATACACCGGGATTATTGCAGCAAATTGGGTTCCCAACAGTACCAGGGTTTTGGTAACAGGTACTTGCTCCTTCAGAACTAGGGTTTGTTCCCCCAGCACACTCGGTACACACACCATCGGTATATTCGTCAGGGTGTGTGTAACATATTGCGTCTGGATCTTTACAAATGGCGTCCGGGGATAGAGCACATCCTTGTTCCCCAAGATCAAGGCGACATCCTCGACACCCCACGTCATAGAAATCAACACCATCATATTCAGCAGCACATGAATAGCCGGGGTCACATGCCCCCCAACCACACGGACTGTAGTAATATGTAAGGATGCTAATGGTTACTTCTTCCCATCCCGCTGCAATAGGATCCGAAACTATACCACAGGGCTGAGCGTAAACAGGTTTTTGGAAAAACACAAAAAGCGATAAAAAGAAAAACAAGATCAAATAACATTTAAATTTGCCCATCACCCAAATTATCCCTTTTTATATATAAGGACGTCAAGGTATAATCTACCTATGCCCGCACGCAAGCATCTATTTCTAACAACATTATTGTTATTGATAACCTTTATTACTTATAAACAAGTAGTATTCGCCGGATGCTCCGAAATAGGAGACCTTGATGACAGGGCCGCATGTTATGGGGAAAAACTTGAAGACAAACAAGACGAATATGAATCCATAAGTTCCAAATTAGACAAAATTAGATCCCAAAAAAATGACATACAATCCCAAATAGAAACCTTCCTCTCTGAGCTTAATGTCACTCAAGCACAAATTGACGAACTCCAGGCTCAAATAAATATAGTTAAAAACGAATTAGAAATTATAAATAGAAATTTACAAGATAGAAGAGCAACTCTGGCCCAAAAAATTGACCTAAGAAATCTCACTTTAAGAAATTACTCTAAAAGAAGATTCTCAAACGAGTTGGAAATATTTTTTAGTTTAGATGGATTCCAAACTTCTTCTCTTGACTACATTTTTAATAAAACTATTAGTAATGAGGCTTTAAGACTTATTGCAATACTAAATTCCGAAATAGATAGTTTTGAAAAAGACAAGGCTGAGGGATTGGCGCTAAAAACAGAGTTGGAAACTACCCAGGGAAATCTCTTATCCCTAAAAGCAGATATAGATTCTCAGAAACTAGCTGCAGAGAGTGAAAAAAGTAACCTGGAAGGACAAGAAGAATCTTATGAGAAAAGTCTGTCTGATCTGCAAGATGACATAAATAGTCTAAGTTCTAAACAGCAAGCAATTTTAAGAGAAAAATATGGAGATAGTATTGTTAGTGGCTATGAAGCAGCTAGTTATAAACTCCCAGACCCACCTTTTAAACCCGCTTTTGCCGCTATGAGCTATGGTGCCTACACCCACAGAAACGGAATGAGCCAGTATGGAGCTAAAGGCCGTGCAGAAGATGGTCAAGATTATGAAGATATTTTGGAGTATTACTACAAAACAGATGTGGAGGAAAAAGACGATTTTCCAGATAAGATCAGTGTGCAGGAATATGGTGATTTAGATTTTCAATACTATTTATATGGGATAGCAGAAATGCCAAGTAGTTGGCCAATGGACGCTCTCAAGGCCCAAGCAATTGCGGCAAGGTCATATGCCCATAGAGCGGGTAAACCAATTTGCACCTCCCAAAGTTGTCAGGTTTTTCTCAAAAGCAAAGCAGACGACCCTCCGGACAGATGGAAGGAGGCTGTAGATGATACCAAAGACATGGTTTTGGACGATCCCTCCACCTCCCAATATTCCTCTACCACCGGTGGTTACCTCAACGGTACCGGTTGGGACACAGCTGGGGGAAACTGGCCAGGGGATGCATATGAGAAAAAAGCTAAGTCCCCTTGGTTTTATAAGGCTTGGTATACAAAAAGTTATTACGATAATTCTGGAACTTGTGGACGCTCCACCCCTTGGTTAAGCGAGGATGAAATGACAGATATTCTAAACGCTTGGGTGGTTTGGAGAGAGGGAAGTAGTAGTGAAAAGGGTCACATTTCTCCTACTACAACTGACTGTTGGGGTGGGGACCCATATTCACGCAGTGAAATGGCTGATAAGGCTGATGATCATGGGGGTAGTTATGACAGTATAAGTAATATAGATGTAGATATAAGTAATAGTGGATATACCTCCAAAGTCAAATTTCAAACTAATAGGGGAAGTGTCAGTATAGATGGAAGCGAGTTTATGACCGTGTTTAATTTGCGCGCCCCAGCATATGTTTCCATAAGAGGAGTTGTGGGTAATAGGGCTTTGTTTGATATTGAGCACGAGGACTGATATATATTACTTTGTGAAATACAAAAATCTCATTTTGGTAACACTGTTAGGAATTTTACTACTATTTCGCCCACCAGCTGACCCCGATTTTGGCTGGCACTTTAAATATGGCGAGTACGCCATACAAAACAGACAAATTTTAAAAGAAAACATTTTTTCCTATACTATGCCTAACTATGAATGGGCCAACTCTTACTGGCTTTCTCAAATTGTCCTCTACACTTTGTACACTGGGATGGGTGCAGTCGGGATGGCTTTAGTACTTTCGGCTCTGTTTAGTCTTGTCAGTTACAAAATCTTGGGGGACAAAATTCTAGCGATATTTCTACTATTTTTGTTTCTGGGCGAATATTTAATTGTGGTACGTCCACTATTTTACAGTTCTATTTTTTTGTTGATTCTGGCTCACCAACTTTTATATAAAAAGAAACTTGCTTGGTGGTTACCAATCATGTTTTTGTTTTGGGCCAACATGCATGCAGATTTTGCCTTAGGTTTGGTGATACTAGGAGCGTATATATTGAATAATTTGTTCCGGCGTCATCGCGAGCGTAGCGTGGCGATCTCTTTAGCCGGAACGGGGATATTGTGTGTTTTAGTTACATTGATAAATCCTTATGGAATCGGGCTTTGGGAAACATTGCTGAGAGAATCTCATCCCCTCCAATTTCTACACATTGCTGAGTGGACACCTTTTAAATTTGCTAACGACGTTGAGGGTTTGGTTATGCAAAATGCAATCTATATTGTCGGGGGGCTTTTGGTATCCGCAGCCATTATGAAAAAAGAAAAGTACGGGTTTTGGTATACGGCGCTAAGCATTCTTTTCTTCTTGATTTCACTAAGAGCAAGATATTTTTTCAGGATTTTATTGATTTTAAACATTTTTGTGTTTGATGAATTTTGGATTCAAAACCTTAAAAAAATATCAATACCAAAATATGTAGAGGAAAAAATCAACAAACTAAAGGGCGTTTATTTTGTGTTACTGATGCTTGTGTCGGTAGGATTTTTTTCTATCAATGTATGGCAAGCCGCAGATATAAAAAGGTGGTCTGCAAGGTATGGTTACCCTTATGAGAAAGTACAAGAATTAAAACAAAATCCAACAGAAGGAAATATTTTTAATAGCTACGATTGGGGAGGGTATTTAATTTGGCATCTTCCGGGATATAAGACTTTTGTTGATGGCCGTATGCCAAGTTGGAGGCATGAGAACGGATACAGCGTGTTTGAGGATTATTTAGAGATTGTGAAAAAAGATAACAAAGAATTATTAGAGGGGTACAAAGAGAAATACAATATACAGATTATTCTCTCGGATGATATTTAGTAAACGCGTACCCAAAAAGCAACCCGGCTATAACATCTAGTACATAGTGCTCTGCGGTAAGTACAATACTAAAACCAATCATTAACGGGAAAATTAAAGTCCAGATATGCCTCTTCCCAAACTTCCCTATCAAAAAGAGGGATGTGAAAGCAGGCCAGGCTACATGTAGGGAAGGAAAGGCCGCAACGGGATTACCGCCCACAAAATACCTGTATGTAGAAATATGGCCGAAACTGCTAAGAATTGTCTCGCTGTAAACTATTCTTTTCAGGTTCAAGCCTAATACATTGTCAACAAACCAGGGAGGTGCTGTAGGAAAAAGAAAGTAAAATAGCAAAGAAATGTAAGTAAGCAGTAAGAATCCCTTAAAGTAGATATGGAAAACATTACGATCTACCTTCAACCAAAGGAAAAAGGCTACAACAAAAGAATAGAAAAAAAATGTACCATAAAAAAACAAGGATAAGGACATCACAAAGTTATTTTCAAAGAAATAATTTTGTAGAATTTTGGTGGGTAACATACCGAAAATACCGATCTCTAAATGATGAATAATATATAAGGTTTGCTCATAAAGGGGGGAAATATCATCTACAATTCCTCTTAAAAATTCGTACAGCAGAAATAAACCTAGATACGGCGCCCAATCTTTAATGAAATTATTTGTCTCCGCCTTTCTAAATAATAAAACAAAAATGATAAAGAAAAAAATTAATATTTCGGGTGTGGAACGCATTACCGAGAGATTCAGAAATGCCATATATACCGCCATCATAATCAGGCCAATTTTGGGATTTAATAATTTGTGCGCACCAAACTTATTCATCACAAATGCTATAATACCACCATGTTAAAGACCTTAACACAATCACTCCTCAAAAGCCCAAAGATGACTTTCTATGGTGAAGATAGAAATGAGGAAATTATTTTTGTGATTAGAAAAAGTTTTATAACTAATATAAATTGGGTTTTGGGAGTAATAATAGCAATTCTTGCTCCTGTATTTTTAAACTACGAATTTTATTTAATAAATACGCTCAAAGACGCTGGCACGCCCCTAGGATTTGTTATTGTAGCAAACCTCTTTTGGTACCTTGTAGTTTTTGGTCTTGCTTTTGAAAGATTTTTGAACTGGTTTTTTAACGTTTACATCCTTACAAACAAAAGAATTGTGGATATGGACTTTCACCACTTAACCCACAGAAATATTTCTGAAGCCCCGCTAAGAAATATCGAAGACATAACATACGACTCGCGTGGAACCTTTAACACAATATTTAATATTGGGGATGTATATATTCAAACGGCTGCGGAGAGCAGGGAATTTACTTTTGGACAAGTTGCCAACCCAGATAGAATCCAAAACATTTTGTCAGATTTAGTTGCAAGGTTTAGAAATCATGAATATTGAATGGGTCGCAGACATATTTACACCAACAGGCTTTATAAAGCTAATACAAATATTAGTAACTTTTTTGGTCTTTCTTTACACCATTTTTGCACTCTTAACAATTAGACAAGTAAAAATGCTAAATACTAGTCTAAAAACGGATGCTGAGTTTGTATTTACGGTGATTTCGTATATTCATATGTTTATTTCTTTAGCCTTGCTGACCCTGGCGTTTATTGTTTTATAAAAATGGATAAAAAACTAACTGCAAAAATACAAAAACTAACACCGGACCCCATTCCTTCTTCTAGAAGTTTTTCGGACTGTATAGTCATGGAGCCGGAGGAAAAAGAAGTTATCTTAAAAAAAGGAAAGATTTTTGCGGTTTTTGATGTTAGAGGTAGCGAGGAACTAGACAATCCGTTAATAAAAAATATTGTAAATGACATTTTGCATGATTCGTATTACCAATCAGATAACATTTCACCAATCCAATCTTTAGAAAAGGCAATTATTGATGTTAACGACAGGGTCACAAAAATCACAAATGAGAGTATAAAAGCAAACGAAACTCAAGTGGAATTTAACATTGTAGCTAGCGCTTTATGGGGAAAT
>JBHPHX010000015.1:0-8036 GCA_042571515.1 Patescibacteria group bacterium | reverse complement strand
CACCAAAGCCAATTTCACATTCATATTCTTTTTTCATGTCCATAAATTGGGCTTGTTTTTTGGTGTCCTCCTCTGTTAATACTATTAATACTCCTTCTGCGAGAGGGTCAAGGGTTCCGGCGTGTCCAACCTTGTGTTTTTTACCTCCAAGCATTCCGCGGATTTTTGCTACAACGTCAAAACTCGTCCACCCTTTTTCTTTGTAGATGTTAAGAATCATGGGGGTATTATACAGGGATCAGGCCCGTAGATACTATTGGATACGTACAAAATGGTCTATACCCTGTAAACATAACAAGAGGGATCAAGTTATAGGCCTAAACCCACAGGAAGTTAGGGGTCAGACCCGTACGGGTCTGACCCCTAGTTGTATGCTACAATGATAATAACTATTACACATTTGAGGAGGTTCGAGATGCGAAAATTACATACAGTAGTACCCTTTGTGGTAGCAATTATTAAAAAGAGGGTGAGGTATGGGACGAATGGATATCTGATCGGACGACATTCCCAGGATTCAACACTCTATCCAAAGCGATGGGATCTTCCGGGAGGGAAAGTTGAAGAGGGGGATGAAACTCCTTTCCACGCCTTAGTGAGAGAGGTAAAAGAGGAAACAGGACTAACGGTTGTCAGTATACACTTGAACCCTTATCATGGTTTCTTTCATCATTCTGGGAAAGCTATAGAGTGTACAAACCCCGAATTAGTCAAGCCAGGGCTTGCAATTCTCTACGAGGTAAAGGTCTCAGGAAAATTAGAACCAGACGAGCTTGAGGATATGCATTGGGCCAGTTGGGGAAAACTCCAAATGCTTTCAGAGTCGGGACAACTAACCCCCTGGTGTAGACATGCCTGCGAGCGTATTATTTCTATCCAACAGACTTGAGCTAATGTTGCAATTTGGACATTAGCTCCGTTTTTTTCCCTTGACATTACTAAAAAATAAGCGTATCAAATATAGGTGATGGAAAAACATCAATTTAATTACACACTAACAACTCTTACAACACCTCGCTAAGCGGGGAAACAATCATTATTAAAACTTAATAAGCTTTATCTACTTACTAAAAAAAGTTATCATTATGAAAGAATATTATGCCTAAAGAAAAAAACGAAAAATTACATAGTTTGAGACACACTGCGGAACATGTTTTACACACCGCAATGCAAGAACTGTACCCAAATCTCAAAAAAGTCATGGGGCCTCCAATAGAAAGTGGATTTTACTTTGACTTTGATTTGGACCAAAAAATAACTCCTGAAGATTTTCCTAGCATAGAAGCAAAAATGCAGGAAATAATTAATGCCAAATTAGAAATGAAAATGAAAAATGTCTCTGTAGGAGAAGCTCAGGATCTTTTTGGTGACAACAATTACAAATTAGATACTTTAGAAGAAATAATTCAAGGTGGGGAGAAAATTGGTATCTGCACAATGGGGGATGGTAGGGATGTGGATTTGTGTAGAGGTGATCACGCTGCCAACACTGGAGACGTTAAGGCATTTAAACTTCTTAGCGTTGCGGGTGCTTATTACAAGGGAGATGAAAACAACAAAATGTTACAAAGAATTTACGGTACGGCCTTTTCTTCCCAGGAAGAGTTAAATGAGCATCTAGATAAAATGGAACTTGCCAAAGAACGTGACCATAGGAAACTGGGCAAAGAACTAGATTTATTTACTTTCTCTGATTTAGTGGGGTCGGGGTTACCACTTTACACTCCCAAAGGCACGGTCTTAATAGATCAACTCAGAAAACATATTGAACAGGTTTGTTATATGTACGGATTTGAGAAAGTAATTACTCCTCATCTAGCGAAAATGAAGTTATACGAACTTTCAGGTCACGCCAAAAAGTTTGGTGAGGAATTATTCCATGTTTCCTCACCTAGAGGGCACGAATTTGTTATGAAACCAGTACAGTGCCCACACCAAACCCAAATTTACGCTTCAAAAGTGCGCTCCTATAGGGATTTACCCATTAGGTACATGGAATCTGACCGACAATACCGGGCAGAGCAGTCCGGCGAAGTGGGGGGCTTAAACCGCGTTTACGCAATAACCGTAGAGGATGGACACTCTTTTTGCACTGTAGACCAGGTCAAGGACGAGGTTAAAGGAATGGTTAACATTATCAAGGACTTTTACACGGCGCTTGGTTTGTGGGGAAATCACTGGGTTTCTCTTTCTGTAAGGGACTACGATCATCCTGAAAATTACATTGGTGAGTCTGGTGACTGGGATAAATTAGAGGAAATGTTACAGGAAGTATCAGATGAGATGGGCCTAGATGCTATAAAACGCGAGAGGGAAGCCGCATTATACGGTCCAAAACTGGATTTTATGTTTGTGGACTCTCTTGGTAAGGAAATTCAAATTCCTACTGTACAAGTAGATTTTGCTACACCACAAAGGTTTGGACTACACTACGTGGACAAAAATGGAGAAAACGTACACCCAGTGATGGTACACAGGGCAGTTTTAGGTTCATATGAAAGGTTTTTGGCTCTAATAATTGAACATTTTGGGGGAGCTTTTCCAGTATGGCTATCGCCCGTACAGGCAAATATCATACCAATTAATGAAAAAAGCCTTGGCTACGCCAAAGAAATAGCAAAAACCCTAAAAGAAACCGGAGTTAGGGCAGAAATTAACAAGAAAAATGCAACCATGGGAGCTAAAATTCGCGATGCTCAAGCCCAAAAAATACCGTATATGATAATAATTGGAGACGAAGAGGTAAAAAAGAGGGAAATAAGCGTAAGATATAGGGATGGAAAACAAGAAAACGGCATCAAGTTGGAAAAATTTGTGAAGAGGGTACAGGGTAAAATTGATGACAAATCGCTGGATTTGTGATAAAAATCACAGGTTAAACCATATATGGCCGTAAAGTATAAAAGATATAGATCAAGACCAAAACAAAAAAGGTACTTTGTTAATAATAGAATAAGATCTCCTGAACTTAGGGTCATTATCGACACGGGCGAGAATATTGGGGTTATCTCAACTCAAGAAGCTCTCGAAATGGCTCGTAGTAAGGACTTAGATTTGGTGGTTATTTCTGAAAAAGCAAATCCACCAGTTGCTAAAATTTTGGAATTTAGTAAGTTTTTGTATGAGGAGCGCAAAAAGTCCTCTACAAGTAAGGCTAAATCCAAAAAAAGTGAGACCAAGGAGTTTGTTTTTGGGCCTTCAATTGGAAAGGAAGACTTAAACAGAAAAATTGGGCGTACAAGGGAATTTCTGGAGGACGGGAACAGGGTAAAGGTTACGGTTAGGTTTAGAGGTAGGGAAATTACTCACCCAGAGGTGGGTATGGAAAAAATTGAGAAAATGATTGGGGATTTGGCGGAAGTGGCAAAAACAGACGAAGAACCTAAATTAAAAGGGCGTCTGATTTCTATCACCTTCTCTAAAAAATAAAATGCCAAAGTTAAAAACAAAAAAAACACTACAAAAAAGAGTGCGAATAACAAAAACGGGTAAAATTGTTAAAAAGCAGGTACGAACAGGGCACTTGAAAGAAAAGTGGGACTCAAAAAAGAAATTTAGAAAAGCCAGGAAAAAAGTGCAGCCTAATAAAGGTCACATTAAAAAGTTTAAAAGGATGTTAGGACGATAATATGCCAAGAGTAAGAGGTGGGCCAAGCGCCAGAAAAAGACATAAAAAAGTAATCAAGCTTGCCAAAGGTTACCGTGGAACTAGAAGTAAGCTTTTTAGACGCGCCAACGAGGCTGTGATCAGAGCAGGGGAGCATGCCTTTGCCGGAAGAAAGATTCGCAGAAGAGATTTGAGAAGGCTTTGGATAACCAGAATAAATGCTGGTTTAACACCTTTTGATATCAACTACAGCAGATTTATAAACGGACTCAAAAAGTCTAATATTGAACTTGATAGAAAAATATTAGCTGAACTCGCAGCAAGAGATTCAGAAGCTTTTGAACAAGTAGTTCAGAAAGCTAAAGAGAGCTTTAAGAACTGATATACTTGTTATAGAGGTCATGCCTGTAAACAAAATCAAAACTACATTCAAAAAAGAGCTAAAAACAACCAAGGATTTGGATAAGTTGTATTTAAAATATTTGGGCAGGCAGGGGATTGTAACTGGAGAGTTAAAAAATCTCAAAAATAAGTCTTTGGCACAAAGAAAAAAACTTGGTCCTGAGTTAAACAAGTTAAAAGCTGAATTAACACAACAAATTGAAAAAACTAAAAAATCCCAAACTAAAAAATCTGACAAAGACCTCACTATTCCGGTGAAACCTCAAAATATTGGATATTTGCATCCCACAACCCAAATTATTCGTGAGATGAATAAATTTTTTAGATATCATGGTTTTTCTATAATGGAAGGGCCGGAAATTGAAACGGAAGAATACAATTTTAGAAGACTAAATCTTCCAAAAGGCCACCCTGCAACAGATTTGCAAGACACTTTGTACGTAAAGGGTGATATTTTGCTAAGAACACATACCTCTTCTGTAGAAGCTAGGGTACTATCAGATTATAAACCGCCAATTAGGGCCGTAGTTGCCGGAAAAGTATACAGAAATGAAACCCCCAACGCTACAAATGTCCCATTTTTTCACCATTATCAGGGATTTGTTGTAGATAAAGGCATAACTTTGCAACATTTAAAGGGAACTTTGGACCAATTTCACAGATTTTTGTTTGGTGACGACGTAAAATTACGCTTTAGGTACAAATATTATCCAGAAGTCTCTCCTGGAATGGGCGTGGATATGCAATGTGAATTCTGTAAAGGCAGGGGGTGTATAGTGTGTAAACATAGGGGGTGGGTTGAAGTACTAGGCAGTGGAATGATTCACTACAATACTATGAAAATGTGTGGGATTGACCCAGAAGAATATACGGGGTACGCGTTTGGAATAGGGTTAGATAGGTTGGTACTACAACGTTTTGGGATAGATGATATTAGAAAGTTATATGACGGGGGCATGGTGTACAAATGAGAATACCAATCGAGTGGCTAAGGGAATATGTAAATATAGACAAATCTGCAAAAGAAATTGCGGATACATTCACACAACTAGGACTTTTGTTGGATAAGCCAATAAAAAACAATGTTCTGGATCTGGAGCATCGTATGGATAGGGCAGATTGGCTAGGGATAATTGGGTGTGCAAGGGATTTGGCTGCATTTGAAAAGTTGAAGTTAAAAATACCGGAAGGTTATGAGGAAAATGTTCCTACAGTTTCAACAAAAGACAATATTGATGTAAAAGTGGAGGATAAAGATTTTGTAAACAGGTTTTATACATATGTTTTTAGAGACATTACAGTAAAAAACTCCCCCGCTTGGTTAAAAAATAGGCTTGAGGCCTATGGAATTCCTTCTATAAACAACATTGTTGATATCACAAATTATGTAATGGTGGAAATGGGGCAGCCTTTGCATGCACATGACATAGACAAAATGGAAAAACCAGAAATTGTTTTTAGAAAGGCTAAAAAAGGAGAGAAAATAACCACTTTGCTTGGAGAGGAGGTTAAACTGGATGAAAACACCTTTATAACTTCGAGCAATGGAAAACCCACTGGGGTAGGAGGGATAGTTGGAGGAAATATGCTAAAAGTGGACAAAAAAACCAAAAATATTGTTTTGGACTCTGGAAATTATATTCAAAATATAATCAGAAAAACTTCTCGAAGGCTAAAAATTCAAAACGAGACTGTGCTTAGGGATGATAAATTTTTAAGCCCCATTGCAAATGAACTCGCTGTTAAACGCGCAACCAAGCTTATTCTGGAAATTGCAGGAGGAAAAGTATATAAAAATGGAGATTACTACCCAAAAAAGGTTCGGCCTCAAAAAATGACACTTAGAATGGGGAGAATCTCAAAACTTGGGGGAATAGAGTTTAGCAAAAAGGATGTAGTTGATGTGTTGGAAAGGCTAGGATATGAAATTTTGAAAAATACGGCTGATCTTATCACAGTTGAAATCCCATATTTTAGAACAGATGTCACCGTTGAAGATGATTTAGTGGCAGATATTTTAAGAATGTACGACTACAGCAAAATACCTATTTCTTTACTCAGTACTGCACCGCCAAAGGAAATCACTCCAGAAATTTACAACTTCGAAGATAAAATAAGGGATATCTTGGTGGCAAGTGGTTTACACGAACATATAACAGACCCTTTGGTTTCTGATGGTCAAATAAAACTTACTAACACCCTTTCTTCTGAAAAATCTGCTCTAAGAACACAAGTTAGGGATACTCTTAAAGTGGTGGGAAAAACTTATAGAAAACATAAAATTAAAAATGTGGGGGTATTTGAGATTGGGTTGAATTATTCAATGAGAGGGGATCCCAACAAGTATAAATCTTATTTAGAAACTAGAGTTGTAGAAGTATTGTGTGGAAACCCAAGACAGATCTTAGCTACATTATTGCAAAATTTGGGAATTCAAAAGTACATTTTAACCCCAAATGCAGTAAAAATTGGAAATATTACAATAGGAAAACTTGACTTGGGCGGGTTTTATTTGGAAACAGAAAAGCTTTTGGGGTGCTCCAAACTTCCGGAGAGAGTGGTCACAGAAATAAAACACTACACAACAGAGGATATTTCATTAATTGTGGAAAAAGATACACATTTTGGGCCAGTTTTGGAGGATATCTTAAGAGAAAGTGGAATTATAGACGCAGAAGTTGTTGAGGAACACACGGGAAGGGGAGTAGTAAAGGGTAAAAGGGCAGTGCTAGTTAAAGTTACTTACAATACAAGTAAAACCAAATTGATAAGAGAGAAGTTAATTAAAAAGTTGGTACGCAAACACAAACTAGTTTACAGGGCCTAATACTTTTTCTAAAAACTCTTTAATTAAATCGGCGCTAGGCTTTGGGGAAAGCGCAAAGTGGTAATGATCAACGTTTGGGATAATGTGAACCTTTGATTTCATATATTCAGATATATCTTTCATGCCCTGTTTAACAAAGGGCGGATCTTTACTTCCTCTAATTAGAAGGGCGTTCGTGCCCTTTAGCTTCTTTGATAAAAAACTTCTCCCTTGCAAGGAATAAACAGATTTTAAGGCATCATGAACAGAAAACTCGCCCATATCCTCAAGGACCTCATCTGCAAAGTCCAGGCTCTTCCTGTCCTGGCGCAGCATAACCAACACTTTTCTTGGATAAATCATGGCCTTTTTAAATAATTCATCATCTCGCATGGCTCTTCTCATTGCACCTGCCCCTTTTATAACAGGCTTGTATCTCATATTTTCAAAAAGGTGAAATCCGCCGTTTGAAGTGGAAATTAAAATTACCGCTTTTGGGTTTAGACCATCTTGCGTTAATCCTTGCACTAATACACCCCCATAAGAACATCCAAGAAGCACGTATTCTTTGATGTTAAATGATTTAATAAAACTACTTATTAAGTCCAAATAGGTGTCTATTTCAATAGTGCCTTTTTTAAGCTCAGATTCTCCTCCCCACCCAGGCAGTTCCATAGCAATTAGTTTATATTTTTTATCCATGTTTTCCGCTAGGGGAGCATACATATATGAAGAGGCGGGCCAAGGAGGAAGACAGAAAATGGGATAGCCTTCTTTACTACCAAACTCTCTGTAGGCAATGGTAGCCTGTTTTAATCTTTTAAATTTTCTTTTGGGGACCTTCATATATATCAATCCAAAACGTAACCCGTCACCTCTAACTCAATCTCCTTTTCATCTTCATTGCCCTTTTCATTTACCGCCACTGCTCTAAACGTGTGTCTGCCAATATCTCCTTTACCTAACTCAAAGTTATATCCCCAAGGCTCAGACCTATCGGTAGTGACCTTATTCCCGTCTATGTACACTTTAACTTCTTCAACATCTTTTGCGCTAGAAACCTCAACCGCTAGCCTAAAGTCCATAGGAACCTTATCTCCATTTTCAAAATTTATTATGCTTACACACACCTCACTAGAGTCGCTAACATCCCCATCTCCGTCAAATTCCAAACAGGTACGTGTTTTTGGTGGAAAATATTTATCCTCACCACTGTAAATT
>JBHPHX010000014.1:0-8795 GCA_042571515.1 Patescibacteria group bacterium | reverse complement strand
GATAAGTATAGGTCTAGAGTTCTGTTTTATATAATTCATTATTTTATTCATCAATCTATTTCTTATTATCTACAAAATATATCGTCACTACAAGCTGCGTGCAACGGATAATTACTCCTAGAATAGTCGCATCTTGCGTATATAACATTGGCTATTGTCTCTGCGAAGTCTTCAGCGTGTTTGTTATCTGGATTAGGGTGTTCCCCACAATGATTTCCATCTATTCCAGTAACTGGATAGGTTTGCATGTAGCCCTCTCCACTTGGGGGAGCGTTGTTGGCCGCGTCCACACAGTTATCATATATTCCTCCCTCTGCGCTTTGGAAGAGGTGTCCTGACTCATGTGCAAAAAGGTTATCAAAATCACTCTGATTACCACTTGTGTAGCTGTAACATCCTGTAACGAGATCTCCGCTTGAGTTCACATACTCTGCATTTCCAAATTTTATTGTGTTACCAGAGGCTAAACCACAAATTACCGTGTCATCCCATACCACATTAATAGTACCAACATGGGCACATAACTTGTCCACATAACAGCCCTCGTTGTTCATTAAATATTGGGCCGCGTCCCAAGCCCTGTTGTAATGGGCTTGGGAGGGCCATAGGTGAGCTTCCATGAATTCGAAACACCCCAGAGATTGCGTAGTAGGACACTCGCTGGGATCACCAGTACATTCAGGTATATCCGCTGTGGGACACGTGGGGGCCGAATTAGGATCGCAACACCTAACGCAATCCTCGGGCGGGCCCACAACAGGCGGTGGAACGTCAATAGGATCCTCACCTCCGGTCCCTCCTATACCACGCGTTCCGGGACCACCAATATCATCCTCATCCCCCGCAACCTCCGTCCCCGGCACTGGGCATTGCCACTCATCATCATTTGCATCGATAACACCATTGGGATCCGTACACCCATAAGTAATATCCTCGTACTCTGGATAAGACTCGTAATACATAGGTGGAGCAGCTGGAGTAAGCATTCCCGTATAGGAATACCCACCAGGAGCCCTATAATCTTTATTATCGTGTGTAACATGCTCCACTGTTTCATCTGGATTGGCAGTAGCCCCAAGGTCCACTAGAGCATATGCAGGGTAATTAAGAAGTGGTTCCTCTGGTGGAGACCACGCTGCCGCTGTTATAAGCTCTCGATCCCAAAGACCAAAATCTGTTTCCGAATAGTCGGATTTTGGCCTTATACGCGTAGGGTTCCCCTCATCTTCTAGTATATCTCCACCACAGGTGTATTCATCAGCCACAGACATGGTACATCCCGTTCCTATGCCAGTCCATACAGGCCCAGTACATACGGTGCCCTCTGGTGGGCTGGGGGGTTTTTCTTTTCTAGCACAAGCGCAGGCTTTTCGCTCATCTGATGATGTACAAGGTGTGGGGACAGACACAGTAGTACATAAATTTGTATCAACAACCCCGTTTCTACACAAACATGAAACACTTGCAACTTCACATACATCTACGCGGCAGGTCCTTGAGGTACCGGGGTGGTCTCGGAGGGCATCCTTCGCTCCAACCCATTGTGGGTTAGGTCCCTCTTTAGAAAGCACTAGCTGTGCAGCGCCGCATGCATCAGAATCGTCTGGCCAAGTGTCACAGAATTTCTGACTCCCGGGGCTTCTATCTTTTAAAGATTTCCATTCATAACACTTGTCATCTAATGCCCACTCGCTTGGTACGTAGCTGGGTCCAGGAATAGGAAACTTACTATCAAAAATTTGTTGGCTCAGTTTAAACTTTTCAAAAACTTCCACTACCTCTGGTTCTCCAAATTCATCTGATCTACTGCCAAAAAATCCCGAAAAGCCTGTTCCAAAAACCCCTTCATCAAGAATATGCCAACCTTCTTCGCCGAACGCACAACTTAAGTCAATTTCGGCTCCTCCATCTGTGTCTTCAACACAGGTAGTATGTAAAGCATCTAGATACCTCCCTATTAAAAGATTGGAGTCTTCATAACATCTATTCCAGGCGGTGGGATCTGTAGCAATTTGCCCTAACGCATTAAGAACTTGGCCAAGGGTGATATCTTCTTCATCCCCTGAGAGACATTCCTCCCTCCTTACACCGTGCTCTGTAATGTAATAGCTTGTGGCAGCCTTCCTATCATCTCTATGCTCGGTCTCTTCGAAAGGGTCAAATTCCATATCAAATACAGTTTTATCGTCTTGTTCTTGCTTCACAGTTAATATAACAGGGTTCTCTCCTGTGATAAAAGAAAGGGAACAAAGATTATACGGTCTTCCAATATAACCAATATTAGTAGCTGGAGGAAGTTCTACATCCTCCACTGTAGACGTTCCCCCAGTTGCAGTTGCAGCCACCATATCTTCTTCAAAGGTAGGATCATTGAAAACAGCATATAATAAATCGTCTTCCTCACCTGCAATATCAGTTGTAAAAACTCGGGTAGTTTTCCTAGGAGATACTTTACCAATAGTCTCAACTGGGGCTGGAATGATAGGGTTATTTCCTTCTTGTAAAGTACCAGGGTATTCCGCCTCTGTGTGTTCTTCCTCAATATTAAACTCTTCCACTCTATTACTCTCTCCCTCCCTTGAGTCTTCGGAAGCCTCTGTTTCCTGGGGAACTCTTCCGCTACCATCAATCAAAGTTATTTCCGGCCTAAAATATTCTCTACATAAAGTATAACCATCACAGCTAGGTTCCCAAGTAGGTTGAATCTGGCTCAGGAGTATCGGTATGCCCTCATAAGTACAAACCGGAGTATAGGGGGGCGTTTCTCCGTAGAGATCTTCCCAAATGGTGGGATCAGACATTAATATGGCATATCCACCACACTTTTGATAGTTATACATTTCACACTCAGGGCTACTAATAGTCTCGTTACAACATAAAAACATTTGGCAGTCTGGTAAGGGTAGTGTTTCTTCCTTTTTTGCATATCTTAAGGGAACAAACTCATCTTCCTTATCTGTATGAGGCACGCTTCCAACAGCAGAGTGTAGTAACCCTCCAACCTGAGACACGTGGTTATTGTAATAGTCTATTAAGCCACCGCGAATATCCATGGGTCTATATGCGGGGTAACCTTCAAGAGACCAGGGAATGTGTCTAAAGGTATTTGTTGCAGCATCATCCTCAGCAGAAAGTTTTACTTCAATATCAGAAAAATAGGAGGCACATAACTCTTCTGTCTCCCTACCATACCCAGTGTCTAAATTTATTATGCAGTCCTCCCACCTTTCACCTCCCTTAAAAGCTCCAAATTTAGTTATAATAGGTCCTACAAAAGGAATCTTCTGAATTTGTTTGAAAAGGCCCCCTCTATACCTATTATCAAAATTTAGCTCCTCCACATCAAATTTAATCGTAGCTGCATTCTGAGTCTCATTACCAACCGAGACGGATCTTAAGGGAAAGTTATCGCATTGAAGTTCATCATTGTCCTGTGTTAAATCCAATTCAATTGGAGGTTCCACTGCCTCGTTCTCATAGGGACACTCCACTGGAAACAGCATATTGGTAATATGCTCTTTGGAAGAGAGTAGAAAAGTGTCAAAGCTTTCATTGCAAAAAACAACAAGGTACAGGCGGCTTCCGCGGGAACCAGACTTTCTCGCATTTAGATAAAAAAATCCTCCTTCGCGTCCGTCAGGATCAACCAGCGTTGTAGTGGTGTAAGCAAACAAATGTCCAATTACCACTCCCTCTTCTTCCTCTTCCACCGGTTCCCCTGCTGCCTCCGCCGCTGCTGCTGCCTCCGCTTTTTCCTCGTCACCTAAACCTGCTCCCTCTATCCCAACAACTTTACCAGTTTGAGTACCGGGTATGGCTTCATAAATTGCAACTGTAACACCACCAACCCCAACCGAAGTCTCATCCCATTCTTCTTCCCCAGTTTCCCCCATAGGTATAAGGTCTGATGTAGCCCTAAAAACTCTGCCGCAAATAGAAGACATATCTCCTTCATAATCTTCGGTCGGCTGTTCTCCTGGGGGGATAGGACACCCAGGATTTGAAAAGGGAATGTAATCGTCAAGGTCTACATCTTGCGCAAAAACACTGGAAGCAAAAAAACCAAAAACTATTAGAAGTAGAGCAGCAATAAATTTTCTCAACATTACCCTTTTATTATATATCTAAAACCTTTTTTCTTTAAACTGTTTCTCCAAATCCTCCTTTTGCTGCCTGGCTTTTAATAAAACCTTTTTCTGATGTTTCTTTTTTCCCTTAACAACAGCTAATTCTATCTTTATAATATTATTTTTTAATAGAATAGCTAAAGGAACCGCAGTTTTTCCCTTTTCCGAAATTTCACGCTGCAATTTATGTATCTCTGGCTTTAAAAGAAGTAACTTTCTGGGGCGACGGGCTTCCTGCTCGTTATATTCCTGACTTTGATTTGAATATCTACCAATATGCAGATTCACCAGATGTGGAACCCCCTCAAGTAGAGAAATGTAAGCCCCCTCAAAATTTACTTTTTTTTCACGCAAAGCTTTTACCTCATAGCCTTTTAACTCAATCCCAGCCAAAAATTTCTCCACTATTTCATAATTAAACAGTGCTTTTCTATTTTTTGCTATTAACATGAGGAGATTTTACCAGATTATTTTCTTTTTCCACCGGTTTTGGGACCCATTATCGCAGCTTCTATTTTTTCAGGCATTTTGGCGGCAAGGGTGTAACCATAGATAAAAACGAAAATGGGAACAAAAAGATATAAAACCAAACTCCCTATTCCTGAGGTCTCCCAACTTACAAAATGCGCACCAACCTCTTGAACCAATCTAGGAACAACTCCCAGCGCAAGAAGAGATAACATATGGACACTCATTTTTTTAAACCAATCTGTTAGGCGAGCTTCATTGCCTGGGATAGCATAAATTGAAAACTCCAGGGGTGCAATGACCGTTGAATAAAGCATTTTTAGTAGTATTAATACCCTTTTTATTAAAACTCTAATGTAGGTGACTATCAAAACCAATATGCCACCAAGTCCTACTAAAAATACAACTGGCCCTGCTGCTCCAGCAGCAAGTATGCCCCCAATGAGGAGAATTATAATAGCCCCCAGGCTAACGCCAGCCCCGAGATTCGCCGCACTACTGGATAAAGAACTGAACATGCTGGTCATTATTTCATCCGCACTGTGCATTAAGGACCATCCCAAACCCGTCATAGCAGCACCGATGGGATAACTAAAGGCAATGAGTATTAAAGCTAGTATTATCTTAGGTAATGCGTACTGCACAGTAACCACCGTTTGGGGGTTTATCTGTTTTCTAACTATTATAGCGATACCAACGTAAAGCATTATAACCGCCATAATACCAAAGGAAAAGTTTCGCACTACTTTCCATATCTCAAGAATGGGTTCTAAGATATCTAAATTTCCGTAAACCGCGGCTTGTGCAAAGGCGGTTTGGTTTACAAAAGGTATTCTTTTTGCTACATCCTGAAAGAAAAAAGCCATATTCACTGGAATCGGCTCGTAATTAGAAGTGTGCTCCAAAGCGTAAACCATACCCAGCAGACTTCCAGAAGCCTTTCCCTTTCTAAACTTCTCAAAGGCAGTGGGGTTCATTACCCCGGATGTAGACTTAAAGTTATAAGCATCATCCAAACTTTCGCATATCTCCGTTGGGGTGCCCGAGCAATTAATTGAACCTGCCGTGTTTAGTTCGAAAAGGCCGGAGTAGTTACTCGCGAAATATTCCATACACTTCATATACTCAGAAAGCTCTGCCCCTGCTAAACTCTTAAAACTAAAGTCTGTAACCGAAGAAACCAAATGGTTTACAGTGGTTTTCCTTATATTCGCGCCAAAAGATCCGGAATTACTATCGTACCACTGCTTGGGAGGATTACAAATAGGATCGGCTTGTGCCGAAACTGGAACAGAAAAAAAGATACTAAAAGCAAGAAAAATAACAATAGCAGACAGAAACTTCTTCATAACACTTAAATTCTCCTACAAAATTATGTTTATTTCAAGAAGTTGTTTGTTGGTATACAATTAGTACATGCCAGCTGCACCATTTTATCCGGGATATAGACCAGATAAACCAGAACCAACTCATATACCAGGTTATTACCCAGGTAAAACCATTCCTCGGAAATATCGCCCAAAAAAATACTCAGAACCAATTGAATATCAGTTTGATCAAACCCTTGATTTTATAGATGACTTTGACAAATCTGTGGATCTTTCCAACTTGCCAAGATATTACAGGGAAAGAGTAGTAGATGATTTTAAACAAAACCTAAAAGCTCAAATCAAGCCTAGAGATATAGATCCTACTCTTCTAGACGACTATGATCTGCAAGCATTACCTGGAGCCGCGGGAATTAGTATAAATCTAAATCCAGCCGATTGGATAGAAGATCCCGGCAAAGAGGTAAAAAAAACACTTAAAGGATGGTGGAAAACCGCTACAAATCTTCAAGATTTAGATACCATGGCAAAAAAGGAGTTTTGGGGAGCAGTGACAGGACTGAGAACTATTCAAGATCCCGATACTAGAAAGGAAATAGAAGTAGAGCTTGTTGCTGAAGAAAAATCGTTGAAAAAAGCTCTTGAGGGAAAAGCTAAGGCCTTAGGTGGTAGGGAGGCTGTCGTTTACGATAATCCTCTTTCTTTACTCGGACTGGAAGTGCCTTTGGGATTTCAAAGAAGGTATGACGAAATGTCACCCACGGGAGAGATGGGGACATCAAAAACTTTTGGTGATGATGCTGGTATAGCCGTGGCCAAAGCAATCACAGAGTTCCAAGAAAAGGCTGGGTCAGCACTCACTTTAGGTAAAGAACACGATAATGTCAGGTCTGCAATGAGAGACTTTACAACGGGGGAATTAAATAAAGAATACAAAAAAGGAAGTACAAACTATGAGGGGCTAGATGATGGTCAACAGGACTTCGTAAATTCGAAATTGGCAAAATTTGAAGTAAGCAGCCATCTTGAGGGGCCTACAGGGCCAGACAAACAGTTAGGATATGTAAGAAATAAATTAAAGCGAGTTGCAATAGAAGGGGAAACGGGAGCCAAGTCCATCTTAGAAGGGGGAGCTACAGGTGAATTCTATCCTCTACTAATTGATGCCGTACGTGATCAACACGGGAACCTTGTACATAGTCAACACGGGAACCTAAAGAGCCTAAGTGTGGCAGCTGCCCAAATGAAACAAAAGATTGAGGAGGCCCAGGGAACCCTTAGTGGCCGGGAGAAGACAAAGCTCCTACGCATCTATAACCCTATAGCAAAACGCATGAGCGCAATTGAGGGGTTGATTGGAACCAGTATAAAAGTGGATGAGGTTAATAAATTAACAGCAGAGGTTACACCAGACTGGAGGTATACACCAAGTAAGGGTGTCCAGAAACTTTTGGATCAGTTGGAAGGAGGAGAAGAAAATGCCGCTAGGAAAACTGCTGCTGGGTTGTTGAATAAAGTAGAAGCTGAAATTGGTCCTAAGCTTTTTGAAAAAGACCTAGTAGGAGGAAATTTCATGTCCCCGAGTCTTAATAGCCTCTTATTAATGGATATTGAAGATGACCTGCTAAATGGGGAGCTTGGGGAGTTTGTGAAAGCTCGGGGTCTAAAGGCGGATAGGCTGAAGGCACATGCCAGGTTAATTGAATATGACAGGCAAGGGGAAGCCATAGATGGATTAATACATGCTTGGGAAAAAGGAAATCTAACAGAGACGCTATTCTGGAGCAGGGTCCCCAGTAAGTTTAAAACGCTTACCCCCGCATACTGGACTCAGGAAGTAATGAAAAGAACACACTACCTCGGGCTGGATATAAACGAGGAGTATTTGGGTTTAGAGGGTCTCTATGGTGACACTGCTCAAGAAGCCTCATGGTTTGCAGATAAATTTGTGGGAAAGGAAGGCATATATAGCAGACCCAACGCTGTATTTGGTCATCACATAAATCTTAAGACGGAGGATTTTGGGGTAATAAAGGTTTTTGGAGGGCAACATTTTGAGGCGGTGGGAAGACTTCGCCGAATGATGAACCTTGAATCATTTGGTGAGTGGACCTCGGGCGAAATTGCCTACTTAATTAAAAATATTGATTCCTCGTCGTACGGTGATTATATGTCAGCCTTTGATAGTATTATTCGAGACCTCAATGAGAAGAGGGAAGCGGTGGGGAAGGCAAAAATCAGTTTACAGAGGATGGCTCCTTTGGGAAGAGAGCACGAAGATCTAAATATATTTTATAACCAAATAGTTAGGTTTAAAAAATATCTTAATAAAAACAAAAAGGATTTCGGAAATGTAGATATAGAAAGTGAAAAATTTCTAGGCGACTTCATTAAATCCCTAAGTCAACGAGAGGGAGAGGGGTCCTTCACCTCCATAATACAAAGGTACGCCGGGTTGTTGGAAAAGGTTCGTGATCAAATAAACAGGTTTCAGATAGCATTGATGAACAGGTTTGGGAAGTGGCTTAAACCAGTCTTTAACTTAAGGCGTGCAGCAACTGAGGTCATTACCACCTTTTTCATAAATGCCTTGGAGGGACTTGCGGCGGGAGCTACGGGGGGTCCTGGGGCTGCAATAGTAAAGTTTTTAGGGAAAATATTAAGACCAGTAATCAAATTTGTAGTTGATAAAGTAGGAGATTTTGTTAGCTCACTTTGGAAGGGAATAATGCAGGGGGATATTGTGTACGCTATAGAGGGATTCTTTAAGAGCCTTGACAAAATGGTACAAGCTACCCTCAAGGCTATGTTTGTACCTATTTTAATCATACTTATGGCCGTATTGGGTGTTGGTGGGTCGTTTACAGGTGCC
>JBHPHX010000013.1:0-12007 GCA_042571515.1 Patescibacteria group bacterium | reverse complement strand
CCTGCACAGGAGGAAAAAGGATCATTCCAAATTGGAGAAGAAAGAAAATAAAACTCAAACCCCGTTAATTTGAATAGGCATAATGATGTGATAGAAGTGTGGTATTTCTTTTGTAGTAAACAGACACGGTGTGGTTTTCCCAGCGGTTAGTATAGAAATTTCCTCCGCCCTTATATTATTTAAAAAATCTAATAAGTATCTTGAATTAAACCCAATCTCAATTTTTTCTGGTGCCTCAACTTCTGCAGAAAACTTACTTTCGTGAGCACCCTTTTCTTGCACAATTGCTTTGGTCTGAATACTTTTTTTCTTTGGATCCAGAGCAACAATTATAGAAGCTGCACCGCTATCAACTTCCTTGGCGAAAATGTTGGTTAATTTTACTGCGTCCAAAAATTCAGCTGTGGAAAAAGTGGCTTTATAATCGCCTTTTTTGGGTACAATAGTTCCATAGTCTGGATAAGCCCCATCAATTATTCTTGTAGCAACAAAAACATCTTCTTGTTCAAAAATAGTTAAATTATTGTTTGAATCTAGCGTAAATTTAACTGTTTCTTCCATATTAAAAACCCTAGTGATATCCGAAAGGGTTTTTGAGGGAATAATTACTGTAAATTTATCTTTTTGCTCTGGGATTTTTAGTTTTGTTTCGGAGAGCCTAAATCCATCCGAAGCGGCAATTGTTAACGTTGTGGAATCAAAATCCAAATATATGCCAGTAAATATTGGGCGCGTTTCATCCATGGCTGCGGCGTAGCTAACTAGGTTAATAGCATCAGCAAATTCCCTTGGATCAAGCCCAATAACTTTTTTCTTTTTTGGTGTAGTTGGAAGATCTGGGTAATCTTCTGCACTTACGCCGTGGAATTTGGACTTCGTAGTTTCAGATTTTAAATGTAGAATATCTTCCTGTAGATCTAACTCTATTGTGCTGGGGGTAAGTGTGGAAACAAAGTCCCTTATAATTTTGGCTGGAACAGTTATTGATCCTTCTTTTTCAATTGAAGCCCCAAGCTGGGTAACAATAGTTGTGGAAAGATTAGTTGCAGAAATAATTAAGATGTTGTCTTTTGCGGTTATTAATACATTAGATAAAATGGGAAGGTCGTTTTTGGTTGGAATAGCGCGATAAACTGTGGATAGTGATTTAGCTAAATTTTCTTGCAAGCAGGTAAATTGCATATTAATCTTTTGGCTTTAAAAATAATCTCCTATTTAAACCTTCTCCTTTACTTTCACTTTCTACATCCATGTAATCTCCCACAAAAGTGTGTATGTGTCTTCTTTCATATGATGTTAATGGAGGGAGTTTTATTTCCTTTTGATGGAACCTAACCCTGTCAATAAATCCTTTGACCGTATCTTCCAATTTTTCTAATTTAGATTTTTGATACCCATTTATGTCTATGTGTAATTTTGGCCAAGTTTCCTTTTCCTTAAATATTGCCTGTCTGATTATATTTTGAAGCGCTTCCAAAGTTTCGCCCCTATACCCAATTAAAAAGTTTAAATTATTTCCATTTATCTCTACAGCAAAGGAATCTTTTTCTCCTTCTTTAATTTCTACTTCAGGATTAATGTTTATGTGTTTAAAGATTTTTTCTAGGTGACTTTTTATGCTTTTTTCCATAGACTCTTTTCTATTTTATCAACTATTGGCTTCATGCCACCCCACCCATTTATGAGATAGCTCTGAACAATTGAAAACAATGTGGAGACAACGATATATAAGGCTACTCCAGAGGGCAGATTAGCACCCAACATGACCATCATAAGAGGCATCATGTATAAGGACTGCTGCTGCATATTATACGCAATGTCATCTTTCTTGTCAGGGGTTTTCTTTGCTGCTCTTGCTCCTGCTTTGGAGTAGGGGATATTCATTTTTGCCATGATAAACTGCAAAATTCCCAATAATACCGCAATAATAAAATAGGGGTCTTTTACCGCCAAATCTAAATATAGAAATTTGGTGTTTATATCCTCAAGAGATACTAGTTTTATAAAGTCTAGGTATAAGTGAACGTTTATGGCTGTTACGTCCACTGCCTGTACCATTTGTCTAATTACGGAGTAGAGTGCAGTAAAGATTAGAATTGTTATTATCATAGAGGAGCATCCACTTGCGGGATTTACACCATGTTGTTTGAGTAACTCCATTTGTTTTGCGGCCTGTTTTTGTTTGTCATGTTTGTATTTTTTCCTGAGCTTGTCTATTTGAGGTTGGAGTTCGCGTTGTTTTTTGGCGGATTTTAAAGAGGGAAGAATTAGAGGTATGGAGATTGCCTTTACTAATAGAGTTAGTCCAATAATAGAAAACCCAAGGCTTCCGGTGAACTTGTATAAAACCATTAGCACGTTAAATATTGGATTTACTAATAGTGTTGTGTGTATTGCCTGGATCATACGACTTGCATATCTTACTATAATAGAAAAATAAAATCGACCGGGAAAGAAAAAAGAGAAGCTATATGGGTTAGCCCCTCTTTAAGCCTTTTTAATTCTCGCGGAAATTATCCCCAAGACCATCAACGATACTTTGAACCTGAGGGACTAGATCATCTTTGGTCTCATGACCCTCTACGATTTCGACCACCCAACCGAGACACGGATCATCCAGCTGCTGGATGGGTACGTTAACTTTGCCCTCAAGGTCCTTAAACTCCTTCTTGTTCAGTTCCCTTTTCATCTTTACACATAACATGCCGGTTCCTCCTTTTGTTTTTTACATATTCCTTCGGCCAAACTCGTGGATAAAGCAGCTTTTCCCAGTTTTAACATTACAACTGTCCCAGATGAAAAGATTGCAGTAATCTCCACATACAATAGTGCAACTGTGTGTAGTTCTAAGAGTGCAATTGTGACCAATATAAAAGGTAAGACCGAAATGGGAAGCAAAGTACAAATCCAACCCATTTATTTCGCTTGAAAAAGTATTTGTTTCTTCGTCCCACTCAAATCGACGATCATCCAGGGGTTTTCCATGAAAAAACACCATTTTCTGAATTTCCTTTTTTTTCATAACTTCCTCCTTATGTTATTTTTCTAGTTATTCCAGTTAAATTCTAATTAGGATTATATCATAAGGGAAAGAAAAAGGCGGGGGAATGTTATAATTGTCGTAACGACGTTTTGGATAAGTTTAGGAGGTGTGTGATGGAAAGGTTTTTGGGTGAGGTAAGACGGTGGTTTGTTATTGTTAGAGGCTTAATTCTGTTTCCCATTTTTTGGATACTTATATCTTTGAACGAAAAACTGTATAAATGGGAAATTGAACAAACGCATCAAAGATTTCTAAAGGAAAATCCCTCTATATAGTTAAATATAAAAACTGGTAGAGGGATCATCTTACAGGGTCTTTTCCACCTTTGGAAAATGGATTACACCTTAACACTCTCCACAAACCCATAAAACTCCCTTTTATAACACCATACTTTTCAATTGCCTGATAGGTATATTTTGAGCAACTAGGCTCAAACCTGCACGTTCTAATCCCCAGATTTCTTGGGGAAAGAAACTTTCTGTAGAGTTTTAACAAAGTCAGAGTTAATTTCTTCATAGGATTTGTCTATTGTATGAAATTTTGGATGAATTACAACCCATAGATCATCTGGAAACAACTCCAAATTTTTTCTAATAACTTCTCTAAAAAGTCTTTTTGTTTTATTTCTCTTTACTGCACTTTTATGAAACTTATTAGAAATTACAATTCCGATTTTTGCTGGACCAGTGTAATTTTTGGGTTGGAGATAAAACATGTGAAAATGTTGTCCACTTTTTTTACCACCATATTTTCTAGTGATGTTAAATTCAAATTTGGAAGTTAGTCTGTTCTGTTTTTTGAGCATTAGTTAGTGCTTACCGCTAATTTTTACGGCAAGTAGTTTTCTGCCTTTTTTCAAACGTCTTTTTAAAACGTTTCTTCCACCCGGAGTACTTTTTCTTTTCAAAAATCCGTGTTTTCTAATTCTTTTCTTCTTTTTTGGCTGCCAGGTTCTTTTCGGCATAACGTAGGGAATAATAGCGTATTGTTATTATCTCGTCAATTTACTTCAGATTCGCATTTGACAAAGTGGTTTATTTAACCTATAAAGGTTGTACTCCCAATCTGCTTAGTAGTTTATTGTGCCCAAAGACTATATAATATGCAGGTAGTCCTATGCGAAAAATAATTATAAAACATATAGACAGAATAGTGAGTTCAATTGCCACGATCTCTTTATTGTTCAATTTATCTCAACCTATAATCATTGTTTATGCGGCTGAAGCCATGGAAGATCAGAATTCCAGCGAAGTGGTTGAAGAAGTTGTGGAAGAAGAGATTGTTGAGGAGGAAGCAGCCGAAGAAGAAGTTGCCGGAGAAGCAGCTGTGGTTGAGGAGGAGGAGGCTACTAATGAAGAAATTGTTGAAGAGGAAACCATAGAAGAAGTAATAGTTGAAGAAGAGGTTGTTGAAGAGGAGATTGTTGTAGTAGAGGAGGTCTTGGAGCCAACCTCAACTGAGGAAGAGGTTATTGAAGAAGAGACAACTAAGGAGGAGACCACTGAGGAGGAAACTACCGAAGAAACTGTAATTGAAGGAGATATTCTTGACGAGGGTGCTTCTGACTTTAGGCCAGAAAGTAAACCCGAGGATTTTGTAGAAGCTGAAAATGCCGTTGCTGGGATCGAATGTGTTGGTTCAGATAGGACTGCAATGCCAAATTCAGAGGATGATTGGGAAATTGACGGAGATTTAGCAGAAACAAAAGACGACGTTGAACTTGGTGTAAAGTACGAATTTCCATTAGATGAAGATGTTTCAGTTACATTTACTTGTTTACCCAAAGATAAAGAAGCTAGATCCCATTTAAAAATAGAAAGAGTTAAGGTTGAAGATCTAGATTTACCTGGGGATTTTTTAACAGATGCGGAATACGCCTACGATATTACCACTGATATGGAAAATGGAGATTTTGAATATGATTTAACTCTTCCAAAGGTTGAGGATGTAGATGCAGGTATTGCCTATATAGAAATGTCTGCTGAGAAGGCCATAAATGAAGGAGTGGGCGAAGAAGATATAGAAGAGGTAGAGGAAGATAAGGTTGATCAAGATGAAGATGTTGTTAAAGTCGGAGATTTAAACCATCTCTCAATTTGGATTGCAACCTATTCTGATGCCACCTTTTCAACAACAAAAACTATTTATGCCCAGGCTGAAACCGTTTTTGTAAAGGCGGGCCAGCTAAACACAAGTAAATATTACAAGATTGCAATTGACCCCCCGTCTGGAGGAGGAAGCACCCTTTATATAACCTCTTGTTTTAACCCCAGTCCCGGCAACCGCACACTTGAGGGAACGCACGTACTGCCCTTTGATGCAAAAATTAGCAAATTTTGGAAGGCTGAGTTGAAAGAGTATGATTGGTCAAATTGTAAAGATTTTTCAAAAGAAAAAGACAATAGTAAGTTTGAAGTTATTGCTGGCTCTGGTCCAAGTATAGCGGCTGTTGAAACAAATAATACGGGTGTGTGTATCGAAGATGCAGCGGGAGGTGATTTGAACTGTACAGCAGGCGATGTCTCAATCGCTGACGTTACGAGCATTGATATTTTAGATGATGGGTGCCAATTTGTTGGGGATACAGTAACGTTTAGGGCAACTTGGGAGGTACAATCAACAGCAACTCAGAGATATGATATTGGTTTATATTTTGCAACTGAAGGACAAACTAACGCCAGAACTGGCGAATGTTCTGTTTCAACCCTTCCAAATGATCCAGTACCACCCTGGTACAATTATGACTTTGACGCTTGTGGAGATATAAGCAGCAGCGCAAGTGTCTATCCCGAAATTGAATTAACGGTTGTGTGTTTAGATACCGATGGAAACAATCTACTAGATCTTCCATACTGTACAAGCTGGGATAACCAGGCTGGTGGAGTATGTAGTGGCCCAGATGACGCTATTCCAAGCAATAAGGCAAAGTGTTACTGTCCCGAAGGAGGATACACGGTTCCGATTACTGTTCCATATTCGGCTGAGATCGAAGTAATTAAGGAGTTGGTCCCATCGGGCGATTCTGGCCAATTTAATTTACAAATTGATGGTACAGACGAGGTTAGTTGTGTAGGTAACGCAGGTACAACCGGAGCGGTGGTGGTGGGTGCTGGGACAAGTGATGATCCCGGTGACACACATACTGTAGGGGAAACTGCATGTTCAGGCACGGACTTAGGAGATTACAACATATCTATTTCCTGTGTTGACAGAGCCACTGGCGCATTTGTTGCAGGTGACTCCGGTGCAGGGCCAATAGATATTGATGTTGAGAAAGATGACGATGTTCTTTGTACCATTACTAACAGTTTGCAAGAGGCCTACATTACAGTTGAGAAAATTGTTGTGAATGACGATGGTGGGGCTCTAACCGCTGTAGACTTTCCTTTATATATAGATACAACTCAAGTTACCAGTAGTGCCATTAACACCGTTTTACCCGGAACTTATACTGTAAGCGAAATAAGTCAGTCAGGATATACTCCCTCTGTTTGGGAAGGTGATTGTGATGATAATGGGTCTGTAACTGTTGCAGCTGGGGAGAGTAAAACCTGCGAAATTACCAACGATGATCAGCCAGCCACGTTAATAGTTAAAAAAATAGTAACTAACGATAATGGTGGAAATCTAAACGAGGATGATTTTACATTCTCTGTAAATGGAGACCCTGCAGTTGCATTTGAAGCCGATGGTCAAAATGATTTGACTGTGAATGCCGGAACATACACCGTTACAGAACCAGCTGTGACAGGGTATGCGACTACCTATGATAACTGTACAGGGGTGGTTATTCCAAATGGGGGAACTGCAACCTGCACCATTACAAACAACGACGTGGCCCCAACAATTACGTTGATTAAAGACGTAATAACAGATGATAATGGAAATGCGGGTGTAAACGACTTTAATCTGACTGTAGGTGGGGCTGGCGTTTTATCAGGAGACACAACTGAGGTTTTGGCAAACGCAGCCATTGCAATAAATGAAACTGTATTGCCCGGATATAATTTTGTAAGTATTACAGGGGACGCAAAGTGCCCAGACGTTTTGGGCGGGACAGTAACGCTAAGTCCAGGGGAAAATATTACTTGTACTATCCACAACAACGATGTAGCCCCCAAACTCACCCTGGTTAAGGACGTAATTACAGATGATGGTGGTTCTGCCGGACCAAATGATTTTGGGATTAGCGTTGGAGGTACGGTTGTAACTTCTGGAGTTGCAAATGACTATTTGGCTAACACCCCCTACGCGATAGATGAGGCAGGTTTGTTTGGATACAATTTTGTAAGTATTACAGGGGATCGAAAATGCCCTGCGAATTTGGGAGATACTATTACTCTAGATGAAGGGGACGACATAACTTGTACCATTACCAATGATGATATTGCTCCTACTTTAACCCTTGTCAAAGTAGTGACTAAAGATGACGGTGGAAATGAAACACAAGATGATTTCCAAGCTTACATTGATCTTGGGCCAGTTGCCTGGGATACTGCCACACCATTACGTGTAGGTGGTCACGATGCAAGTGAGAGTACCTTACCAGGATATACATCGGGGGATTGGGGTGGAGATTGTGCTGCAGATGGCTCTGTAACATTGGGCGCTGGAGAGAATAAGACTTGTACCATTACCAATGACGACGTTGCGCCAAAGCTAACTTTGGTTAAAGACGTCATTAATGACAATGGTGGAAACGCCCAACCAAACGACTTTTTTCTCACAATTGGTGGTAACCCTGCAACGTCTGGTGTTGATTATGACTTAATGGCGAATACCCCTTACGCGATAAACGAAACGGTGCTCACAGGCTACAATTTTGTTGAAATTACCGGCGATCCAAAATGCCCGTCTAGTCTAGGTGGAAATATTACTTTAGATGAGGGGGATGATATTACTTGTACTATTACAAACGACGATGTTGCTCCAAGTATTACCTTAATTAAAAGCGTAACTAACGATGATGGCGGTTCTGCCGGACCAAACGATTTTGGGATCAGCGTAGGTGGTTCTTATGTAAGTTCTGGTGTTTCAAATAATTATCCTGCAAATACCCCCTTAGCAATAAGCGAAGATGGTCTATCTGGATATAGTTTTGTGGATATAACTGGAGATGCAAAGTGTCCGGCTGTTTTAGGTGGGACTATAAGTTTGGACGAAGGGGAGAGCGTAACATGTACCATAACAAACGACGATAACCCTCCTTCATTAAAGCTTGTTAAAGAGGTAACAAATGATAATGGAGGTCAAGCAACATCAGATCAATGGACCCTATATGCAAAAGCTCTATGTCAAATGGGTGATACGGACCCAGCATGTGGATTTTTTGATAGTGGAGATTCCACAACATTCCATGAACTTGATGCCAACAGGTCATACAATCTATGGGAGGTAGGTCCAAGTGGATACACACAAGGATCCTTCTCATGTGATGGAGGAACACAAAATGGTAACAAGATAACCCTATCTCTAGAAGATCAAGTTACCTGTACCATTACAAATGATGATAATGAACCCTCCCTTACCCTTGTTAAAGAAGTATTTAACGATGACGGTGGGAAAGCCTTACCTTCTGATTGGACATTAACTGCAACTGGACCAACAGGATTTAGTGGTAGTGGACCATCAGTCTCAAATGGTGCTTCTTTTGATATTGGAACTTACGACTTATCCGAATCTAGTTTAAGTGGGTATACTGCATCTGATTGGGTATGTGTTGGTGGATCACAAGTTGATGGAGATACCATTACGCTAGGTCTTGGAGAAAGTGCAACATGTACCATAACAAACGACGATAACCCTCCTTCATTAAAGCTTGTTAAAGAGGTAACAAATGATAATGGAGGCCAAGCAACATCAGATCAATGGACCCTATATGCAAAAGCTCTATGTCAAATGGGTGATACGGACCCAGCATGTGGATTTTTTGATAGTGGAGATTCCACAACATTCCATGAACTTGATGCCAACAGGTCATACAATCTATGGGAGGTAGGTCCAAGTGGATACACACAAGGATCCTTCTCATGTGATGGAGGAACACAAAATGGTAACAAGATAACCCTATCTCTAGAAGATCAAGTTACCTGTACCATTACAAATGATGATAATGCTCCAAGGATAACTTTAATAAAAAACGTAATCAATGATAATGGAGGTTTAGCTTTACCAACGGACTGGACACTATATGCAACAGGATCAGTGGGATCCTTTTCAGGTACCTCTCCTGCAACAAGTCTCGTATTTGCAAATACTTCTTATACACTAACCGAAGGCAATGGTCCTGCAGGATACACTGAAGGTACCTGGGAATGTACAAGTGGTGAAGAACAAATAAATGGTGACAACCACGTTCTTAGACTTGCCACTACAATCATAAGAGGCTCACCCATAACATTGTCTTTGGGCGAAGATGTAACCTGTACCATAACAAATGATGATATTCAGCCAAAACTAACAGTCAAAAAAGTTGTGGTAGGCGACGAAACATCCCCATCTGCATTTACTATCCATGTAAAAGACTCTGGTGGAATAGATGTACCAGGTAGCCCGGCCGCAGGTTCAGGATCAGGGGTGGTTTATAGCTTGAATGCAGGTACTTATCAGGTTAGTGAAGTACAACCCAGTAATTTTATAATCTCATACTCTGGTGATTGTGACGAGAGTGGAAATGTAACACTAGTTGTTGGAGAACCCGATAAGGAATGTATAGTAACAAACACTAAAATTGGGGAGCTTACAATCTCCAAAGAAAACGATGCAACCGGAGACCTAAAAGTTGGAGATAAAGTAAAGTACACAATCACTGTAACAGCCAAAAATGGAAAAGTATTAGGTGTTAACGTAATAGACTTGCTACCGGAAGGATTTGAGTTTGATTGGGGTAGCTGGAGTGGTCCAAATATGCCAACTGGCTATACCTCTCCCGGAACATGGGCACTCGGAGACATGGAAGATGGGGATGTAATAACGCTCTCATATGAAGCTGTAATCTCAAGTGGTGTTGATGAGGGATTATACAAAGACCTAGCATGGACTAAGGGAGAAGATGTAATAGGGGGAGATGTTTTAGGAGATGCAATCAATCCAGGGTTTGTTGACGACAATTTTGTTGGTACAGAAGTCAACGTAATTACAGAGGAGGATATAAGCGATGAAGCGGAGGTTGAGGTAAATGAGATTGTAGAAGAGGAAGGCGAGGTTCTAGGAGCATCCACCTATTTACCCGCAACAGGATCAAACACCGTTTGGTTAAGGTTAGCTCAAGTGTTGTTTGCCCTTGGATCCCTAAGTGTGATCTTGGGCATCTTAACAATGAAAAAGAAAATCAACCTAACTAAATTTGGATTCAAAATAATAGTGTTTGTTCTTGCTAGCACCTTGCTATCTGCAAGTGTGTATGCAGCGTCTTTAGTTGTAAGAATTGAAGAGCCGGAACCAAACGCTAATTCATCCTTCGAAATAACTTTTGTGGCCCTTGATCTAGAAGGCAGAGATTTAATTGCAAGTTGTTTCAAGAAGGGTCCTGGGGAAGCTAGCTTTTCTAAATTTGGCTCTGATATAAATCTAAGTTCTGGTGGAGATTCTGCGAATTGCTCAGTTGGATCCAGTGTGCTAAGTGGTGATGGGACATATACATTTAAGGTTGAAGTTAAAACCAGCGATAACAGTACAACCGCAACCTCCAACGAGGTGACTGTCAATTACGATGGAGAAGGTCCCGAAAGGCCAAAATATATTAAAAAAGATAAAAAGAGTTCTTGTAAATATGAAATTGAGGTTAAAACCCATCAAGATGGGGACACCTCCTACATTGAAGTTTACGCCGATGATGATAAAGAAATTGAAGTTAATGCTGGAAGTAGAGTAAGAACCATAGTTGTGGGACCCGATCAAAAGGTGGAATTCGATATTGAGTTTAGTGGATCAGATTGTGGTAAGACCTGGTACTTTGCAACCAGGGCTTTTGACGCCGCTGGTAATCCCTCAAGCGTAAGAGCAGAGGAAATAGATGATGTAACAACAAAAGTAGTGTACACAACAGAAGAAGAAACCGAAGTAACAGGGGCAATCCCAGTATCTTTTGGAGGAGGTGAGATATTAGGGGATCAAGAGGCTGGTGAAGGAGAAGAAGAGGGGGGAGAAGTTTTGGGAGAAGAAGAAATTGAGGAGATAGAAGTGGTTTTAGATAAGGGAACGGTAGGGTTGCTTAGGAAATTGTTTGGAAGTAAATTTTTCTGGATTGTGCTAGCATTACTGGTATTGATAATACTTAATGAAATCAGGAAAAAAAGAGAAAAGTAAATCTCCAAGTAACAAAAATCTAACAAAAGCATTAATTATAGGTGGAATTTCGTTTCTAATGATTTCCCTGTTTATCTTTACGCTTATATTTTTTCCCGTAGTAAAAGAGGAAATTAGATATCGAACTGTAATCAACATGACCTCCGGAGAAGTACAAGGTCCCCAGGAGATTGTTCCTGTAGATACAGATTTTGGTATTGTTATTCCAAAAATTGGTGCTAACGCAAAAGTTGTAGAAAATGTTGATCCACACAACTCAAGGGAATATCAGGTTAAATTAACGGAGGGCATCGCTCATGCCAAAGGGTCACCTCTACCAGGTGAATTTGGTAACACCTTTCTGTTTGCACACTCTTCCGACAACTTTTATAACGCAAATAGATACAACGCCGTGTTCTATTTACTCAACAAAATGGAAAAGTCAGACAAATTTTTTCTAATCAAGGACAACGTTAGATATGAGTATGAAGTTGAAGAAAAAAGTATAGTAGAGGCCGAGCAGGTGGAATATATGGATAGTGATCTCAAAACTCAAAAGGCAACTCTAATGACTTGTTGGCCCCCTGGAACTACTATAAAAAGATTGGTTGTGGTTGGTAACTTAGTGAAGGAAGTTAGCCTTTAAATATAATATGCATAAACAGGTCTTGTAAACAG
>JBHPHX010000012.1:0-14671 GCA_042571515.1 Patescibacteria group bacterium | reverse complement strand
TCATAATCTCTCCCTCACATAAAATATCTCCATCTCCACTCTTCCCAAGATACCAATTTCTTCCTTTACAAACGTAAAACCTTTAACAGAGGTTAGTCTATACAAATTTTCAAAGGATCCTATCAACGAGCCTATCCTTTTCTCACTACCCACTACCTCAACCTCCAGAGAAAGAGAGGTGTCCCCCACTTCGTGTGTTGAAAAAGACTTCTGTTCAAAAAAGTTGAAATTTACTGCACTCACCACTTCTCCCAAAAAGTTTTGGGGGTCTGGCTCTTTAGGAAAAGAGTACTTAAGCATGCTCAAGTAACCTCTGTACCGGGCCCTAGAAGGAGATTTTTCTTCTAGAACTTCGATCTTTTGTAATAAAATGTCGTTTATACGTCTCATCTCAACCACGGTTTTATATCTTGAGATTCCTTGTTTTAAAAGTGGGAAAATACCAAAAATTCCTAAGTACACAAGCGTGATCAAAAAAAGACCAAGATAGACACGTTCATATATTTCTTTTCTTTCCAAATTTCTCTTTAGGCTTAATAATAATTTGTTTCTCATTTTATTTTTATCTCAAAATTAGTTTCAAACAAATTTGTTTCGGAGTCATATTCCACGGAATTTATAGTTATGCTTTCCACCTCTTCAATATCCAAGAAATTTATAATAACCCGCGAAAAATCCACTGCTTTTTCGGCAAGAAGAGAAAATGTAAACACGGATTCCGAGTATGAAACTTCGTTAAATTGAACTTGGAGGGGAATACTGTTCATTAGGGTTTCCGTTGGAAGGGCAACTTCTTTTCTGACCGCGATAGTTTTTTCGTAAACCTTGGAGTAATAATCTAAATCCTGCAAAATAGTCTCTAAATCACTTGACCTTCCTAACACCTCAAGTAGGTTTTCCTGTCTTACCTTTAAGACTTCGAGTGTTGAGTTCAATATAAAGTTGGCCCCAAGGATAAAAGTGTAAACAAGGACAATTGCCCATATGGTTTTCTCCACAGCCTCAACCAAAGGAGATCTATAGGAAGCTTGGGGGATGAATTTAACATTGAAGGACTTAACTAAGTTAGGACTTAGTTCCAGGTTTTTTGACTGGCTTAGGTTTTGAGCTTTTTGTTTGCGCCTGGGCAGCAATTTTTTTGGCATATCTAGATTTCAATCTATTGGCTTTGTTTTTGTGTATTACATCCTTTTTGATAGCCTTGTCTAGCGCTTTCTGTAATACAACAAGTTCTTTGTTAAGTATATCAGTACTTGCTTTTTTAGTCGCTAAAGCTCGTTCCAAGTTTTTGGTAGAAGATTTAATTCTCTTTTTCCAAAAAGCATTGTATAATCTCTTTCTATTTGAGCCTCGTAAAGCTTTTTTCGCTGATTTCGTATTTGGCATAACAAGCGGTATGATAACATGACAACGTATGATTGGTAAATATAAGAAGTTGATACTAAAAACCCAAAACACAATCCTGTCCGCCGCTTTTATTTTAGCCGTGGCCAATGGTGTGAATGCTCTCCTGGGTTTTGTGAAAGGGAGGCTCCTAGCAACCTATTTTGGAGATTCCACAGAACTGGCAGTTTTCTACACTGCAGATAGAATCCCAGATCTTTTGTATTCTGTTTTGGTTGTAGGGGCACTAGCTACAGTTTTTATTCCCGTATTTACAACTTTGTATAAAAAGAATAAAGAGAAGGCTTGGGAAACGGCATCCTCCATGATTAACATTACTATGTTTCTATTTTTTATTTTTGGGATTATCACTTTTATTTTTGCACCCCAAATAATAAAACTACTTTCCATAGGCAAATTTGGGGAATATGAAGTAGCTTTGGGTGCGGGGTTAATGAGAATCATGATTTCGGCCCAATTACTTTTGGTGGGGAGTAGCTTTGTAACTAGTATCCTTCAGTCCTTCAAATATTTTTTTGTGCCTGCATTAGCACCAATCGCCTATAATTTAGGTTTTATTGCCGGAATAATATTTTTGGCACCACGTTTTGGCATTTTCGGGCCAGCTTTGGGGGTTGTGTTTGGAGCAATTTTACATTTGGCTATCCAACTTCCCTTAATGAGACAAGTAAAATACAAACTTACCTTTTCTTTTAGTTTTTACAAAAACGGAACTTCGGAAATGTTTAGGCTTATGCCCGCTAGAATCGGAAGTGTCTTGATCAATAGTTTAATCACTACAATAAATAACAGTTTGGCTATTTTAGTTTCCACCTCGGCCGTAGTTCACCTAAAATTTGCAAATCAGCTTCAGTTTTTCCCGGTACACCTATTTGGTTTTTCATTGGCGCATGCTAGCCTTCCCACTTTGTCTGAAGAAGGAGACGATCCCAATTTAGGAAAATTCAAAAGAACGTTTTTAACATCATTTCACCAAATGATGTTTTTAGTTATACCGGCAAGTATGATTCTCTTTGTATTGAGAGTTCCCATAGTACGAATTGTATTTGGTGCAGCTACTTTTCCTTGGGAAGCAACCGTTAAAACTTCCTATACCTTGGCCTTTTTTGCACTTTCCATTTTTGCCCAAAGTGGAATCTACTTAACAACCAGAGCCTTTTACGCCCTAAAAGATACTTTAACTCCAGTAAAAATCGGGGCCACAACTATTCTAATAAATGTGGCACTATCTTTGCTTTTTGTGGAATATTTTGAGCTTGGGGTTTGGTCAATCGCACTTTCTTTTTCCATAATTTCCATACTGAACTTTTTAGTGTTGCTATACCTATTTAATAAAAAGGTTGCTGGATTAGACTTGAGAGATTTATTAGTTCCATTTGTAAAAATTAGTTTCGCAGCTATTTTCATGGGCATTTCTCTTTATGCTCCGTTAAAGTTGCTGGATAAATTTGTTTTTGACACTACTAGAACGTTACCACTTATTGCGCTTACTGCTGTAGCTGGGTTTACCGGTTCGGTGGTATATCTTCTTCTGACTTGGTGGTTTAAAGTAGACGAAATTAAGTTACTGTACAAATTGGTCAGAAAAATAAGTGTGAGAAAGGGTACCCGCGTTGTAGCCTCCACAACAATTGGTACTAGAGAAGAAATCAGGTAAAATCCCTTTGTGAAACAGGAAAATGTTCGAAATTTTTGCATAATTGCCCATATTGATCATGGTAAGTCCACCTTGGCGGACAGACTATTGGATTTAACTGGCACAATAGAAAAACGCGATCTTAAGGACCGCACCCTAGACAGTATGGAACTAGAACAGGAAAAGGGTATTACCATCAAACTTAAGGCCGTGAGAATGGAATACGAAGGATTCCAACTTAATCTTATTGATACCCCAGGCCACGTGGATTTTTCCTACGAAGTGTCCCGATCTCTAGCGGCTTGTGAAAGTGCAGTACTCATTGTGGATGCGGCTCAAGGAATTCAGGCTCAAACTGTTTCCAATGTATATAAAGCTTTAGAGGCGGGATTGACCATTATTCCAGTCCTAAACAAGATTGACCTCCCTAATGCAGACAAAGAAAAAGTAAAACAGGATCTAGCTGATACTTTTGGATTTGACCCGGAGAAAATGCTGGAGATATCAGCAAAAACCGGCGAGGGTGTAAAAAAACTTTTGGAGGAAATTATAAAAAACACACCTTCCCCTCAAGGGAAATCCGATTCTCCCTTACAGGCTTTGGTGTTTGATACTTTTTATGACGACTTTTTGGGGGTTGTAACCTCTGTAAGAATAAAAAACGGCGTTTTGGAAACTGGAGTTAGCATAGAATTTATGGCCACCCAAACGCAAACAGAAATTATTGAGTTGGGAATTTATAATCCACAAAGACAAAAAATGCAAAGGTTACGAACTGGTGAGGTTGGTTATGTAGCAACTGGTTTAAAGGATATTCACAAGGTCAAGGTTGGGGATACTATAACTACGGTAGACTCTCAAGCTACTCCCCTACCAGGCTATAAGGACATAAGACCCTTTGTGTTTGTTTCTATTTACCCCACCGAAAATGATCAATTTACAAATTTACGCAAGGCATTAGAGAGACTTTCTTTATCAGATGCCTCCCTAAGCTATGATCCTGAAAATAACACTGCGCTAGGATTTGGTTTTAAATGCGGGTTTTTAGGGTTGCTCCACGCGGATATTGTTCAGGAGAGGCTGGAGAGGGAATACAACCTAGAACTTATTTCTACTACTCCAACTGTTGAATATAAAGTAAAAATGACAAATGACGAATGCAAAATGATAAGTTCTCCAGCAGAGTTTCCCGAAAGAACGAAAATTAAACAGGTTAAAGAACCTTGGATTCTCTTAAATATTGTTTCACCCACAGAATACGTTGGTAATGTCATAACTTTGTGCGAGGAACGAAGGGGAGTAATGATAAAAATGGAATATCCCACCGAGAACCGCGTTATTTTTGAATACGAGTTGCCCCTAAGTGAACTTGTTCATAATTTTTTTGATGACTTAAAATCCGTTTCCTCTGGGTTTGCCAGTTTGGATTATGAAGTAGGAAAATATAAACCCATAGATGTTGTAAAAATTAACATACTAGTTCACGGAGAAGTTGTAGATCCCTTATCTCACATAGTCCTAAGGGAGAAAGCAGAAGAAACAGGAAGGGTTCTATTAAAACGTCTAAAAGACGTAATACCCAGACAACAATTTAAAGTTGCTTTACAAGCCGCAATTGGAGGAAAAATCATCGCTAGAGAAGATATTCCCGCTGTGAGAAAAAATGTTCTCGCGGGAATTTACGGCGGCCATCGTGAAAGAAAAGATAAACTCTTAGAAAGACAGAAAAAAGGCAAGGAGAGGCTAAAGCGCGTGGGAAAAGTATCCATTCCCCAAGAAGCTTTTCGACAAGTACTGAGAAGTTCCTAAAATGTATTGACATCTTTATCACTCCCGCTATAATAGTGCTAATGATCAATGATAGACAAATTGAGTTGCTCGGTGCAATCATTAATGAATATATCAAAACTGCTGAGCCGGTAGGTTCGGTGGATGTTGTTAGAAAATATAAGTTTAAATTTTCTCCTGCCACTGCCAGAAATGAAATGGCAAGACTTTTGGATTTAGGCTTTTTGCAAATGCTCCACACTTCCTCTGGAAGAGTTCCCACTCCCATGGCATATAGATACTTTCTGGACCAACTCTTGGAAGAATCTGAAATTCCCGTTTTGCAGGAAGTAGCCATGAAACAAAGGCTCTGGCCATGGAGATTTGAGTTCTATAAACTACTCAAACAAGCCGTTATTGCCCTAACTGACAGTGTTAAGGAGCTCTCCTTAGCCACTACCAAGGAGGGACATGTTGTAACCGCTGGAACAGTTAATATTTTGGATCATAAAGAGTTTTGGGACATTGAGGTGGCAAAAACTGGATTGCACATTTTGGATAGATATGAAATTTTAGAAAGCATATTCAGAAAAGGGGATTTTTCAGATGACGTTACCTGCATAATCGGAGATGAAATTGGTTTGGCAAATCTAGAGGAGTGCGCTCTAGTTTTTGCACCTTACGAAGCAGGAAAAAGGTCGGGGCATGTGGCAATTTTTGGACCATCAAGAATGAACTATCAAAATGTTGTTCCCGCAGTTAGGTATACAAAAAACCTTTTAGAAGAACTAGGCGAGTCCTGGTAAATATCATTTATGTCAGATGTAAAAGATCAAAAAAAAGAAGAAAAGTTTCTTGAAATGGAAAGTAACTGGAAGCGTGCTTTGGCGGATTATAAAAATCTCGAAAAACGCGTGGTGGAGGAAAAATCTATCCTAGTGGAATTTGCTAATTCAGTTTTAGTGGAACAATTGTTGCCCGTGTTGGATAATTTTGAAAAATTAGAAGAACATACAAGCGACGAGGGTTTAAAAATGTGTGTTAAGGAGTATAGAAATACCTTGGAAAACGCGGGGTTGGAGGAGATAAAGATAGGAAAAGGTGTAAAGTTTGACCCGGAAATTATGGACGCCATTGAGACAAAAAAAGGAAAGGGTAATAAGGTTTTAGAAATAAAACGCAAAGGATATAAATTTAAAGGAAAATTGATACGACCAATTAGTGTAGTCGTAGCGAAAGGAGAATAACTATGTCTAAAATAGTTGGAATAGATCTAGGAACTACAAATAGCTGCATGTCCGTAATGGAAAGTGGAAGTGCAAAAGTAATTCCAAATGCAGAAGGCACAAACACTACACCATCCATTGTGGCACCAGAAGCAAACTTGGTGGGTATTCCCGCAAAAAGGCAGCAAGTGGTTAATCCAAGGGGCACTATATTTAGTGTTAAAAGGTTAATGGGAATGAAGTTTGATTCCCCTGAAATTCAGAATTTAAAGAAAGATTATCCATATGAAATAGTAGGGGGTAAAAACGGTATGGCTGCAGTAAAAGTTGGGGATAAAATTTTTACACCACAGGAGATTTCCGCAAAAATTCTAGCCAAACTTAAAACCGACGCAGAAACATACTTAGGAGGCACTGTTACAAAGGCTGTTATTACTGTTCCCGCGTATTTCAATGACTCTCAAAGAACTGCAACCAAAGAAGCCGGACAGATCGCAGGTTTTGAGGTGGAGAGGATTATAAACGAGCCTACTGCAGCTTCCCTGGCCTACGGTTTGGAAAAAAAGAAGCAGGAGAAAATTTTGGTATATGACCTAGGCGGAGGAACTTTCGATGTTTCTATTTTGGAAATTGGGGATGGGGTTTTTGAAGTAAAGTCTACCAATGGGGACACACATTTGGGTGGAGATGACTTTGATCAGAAAGTTATACGTTGGCTTTTGGAAGAATTTAAAAAAGAACAGGGCGTAGACCTTTCTGAAGACAGGCAAGCAATGCAGAGATTAAAAGATGCTGCAGAAAAAGCAAAAATAGAACTTTCCTCAACCATGGAAACTGAAATTAGCATTCCCTTTATAACTGCAGACGCAGGGGGCCCAAAGCACCTAAACATAAAACTAACCAGATCAAAGTTGGAACAACTGGTAAGTGACCTATTAGAAAGAACCATCAAACCAATTGATAACGCTTTAAGAGACGCTGGGCTTGATAAAAAAGATATACAGGAAATTATCATGGTAGGAGGAATGACACGAATGCCAAAGGTAAACGAAATGGTAAAGAAGTATTTTGGTAAGGAGCCTCATAAAGGTATTAACCCAGACGAAGTGGTGGCCCTGGGCGCCGCAATTCAAGGAGGAGTTTTGGGTGGAGATGTAAAAGATGTACTTTTGCTTGATGTTACGCCCCTAACGCTGGGTATTGAAACCTTGGGTGGAATCAGCACTCCTTTGATAAAAAGGAACACAACCATACCAACTTCGGCTGCTCAAGTGTTTAGCACAGCCGCAGACAACCAAACTCAAGTGGAAATAAACGTATTGCAGGGGGAACGTGAAATGGCAATTGATAACAAAAGCCTGGGTAGATTTATTTTGGATGGAATTCCCCCATCCCCGCGTGGAGTTCCTCAAGTAGAAGTGACATTTGATATTGACGCAAATGGAATTATAAATGTTGCTGCCAAAGATAAGGCTTCAAATAAAGAACAAAAAATAACTATTCAAGGTGGTACGGGGCTAAGCGAAGAGGAAGTGGAAAAAATGGTAAAGGATGCTGAAGCACACGCCGAGGAAGACAAAAAGAAAAAGGATGAAATAAACTCAAGGAATATGGCTGATAGTTTGTGCCACACAGCGGAAAAAGCCATAGGAGACGCCGGGGACAAAATTTCAGAAGATGTAAAAAAGGAAGTCGAAGAAAAGGTGAAAGATATTAGGGAGGTCCTACAAACCGCAAGCAAAGAAGAATTGGAGCAAAAAACTAAGGATTTATCTGATAGTTTGCAAAAAATAGGTCAGGCTATGTATGAACAACAGGGCCCAGAACAGCCTGGGGACGACAAAAAGACAGAAGAAGATAAGGACGAGACAGTTGAGGGCGAGGTAGTTAACGAATAAGCATTAACTCGCCTTTTCTGCATCTATAATCCAACTGTTAACCAAAGAGCTCTCCCTGAAAACTCCAACTGCGAACATAGAAGCATATCCAACACTTTCTTGATGTAAATAATTTAGCGCACGTTCCGTTAATATGTCTAATTCCTCTTGTGCTGCTTTGGCAGTTATCAGTGTTCTTTCTTCCCCCGTCAAAAACCTTAGGGCAGTTTCCTTACGCTCTTTTTGTGCTATGGATCTCTCGATAACCTCATGCTCAGTAGTAGTATCCCTAAACTCATAAGCGCGGTATAACTCGTCTAGCGCCTCTTGGGTAACAGTACTTTTGAAATTATCTACCTCTTCCTGTACCATTGGGGCACTTACACTACACTCCCCTCCGGTTTCAAACTCCGTATAGGGAGAGTTGTTCTCCCAAATATCATGAGAGTAACTTTCAGCAATCGTTTCTAAAGGCATAAATTCCTTTCAATTAATTACTTATATTTAGCGGATTCTTTTGGCTTTTCTTTTAGACTCACTGCTTTCATGTTTATTCATTACATTGTCAGGAATCTTTTCCCAATCCTCTTTCGTTAAAGTATCTCTAAGATTGCCCGCTTTAATTGGGGGTTCGCCTGTTTTTTCTCTTACAGCGAGGGTACCATAAGCAACTTCGGCCTCATTTCTAACCATATCCTCTTCCCATTTGGGAGGCATTTTGTCTATATACTCTCTTAAGGGAGTTCCCTCCATATATTATAAATATACATTATCTGCGGATTGACTGTAATAGGGAAGGGACTTATACTTTAACTACTGCCCTATGGATATACAAACACTACAAATCTTCATATACGCTATTGCTACTGTAGTCTTGGTTGTGATAGGAATATACGCCGTGTTTGTGCTAAAAGAACTACACACAACTCTAAAAAGAGTTAATTCTGTTCTAGATGATGTTGGGAGCATAACTAATATAATCTCCAATCCTCTAAGTATAATTTCCAGCATTATTGAGGGCATAAAAGCAGTAAAAAATTTTCACAAAGAAAGTTAAATTATGGGTAAAAAATCATTTGCAAAAGGGGTTCTTTGGGGTGTTGTTATCGGAACAATAGCAGGAATTTTAAATGCACCCGCTTCCGGTAAAGAAACCCGCAAAAAACTCCAAGAAAAAGGAAAGGGGTTGTTAAGCGAAGGAAAGTCCAGGGTCGACGAAGTAAAAGAAAAAACAGAAGCCATAGTAGAAGAGGTACATGGCACCATGGAAGATATAGTAGGAGACTCAAAAACAAAAATGAAGGGTGCCGCTACCAAAATCAAGAAAAACACTTTTAAAGGTGTTAAATAAGCACTTCATTGTGATAACATAAAGGCATGGACAACCTGCCCGTACAAGAAACCCAACCTAAGGTCGAGCCTCAAGGCGTGCCCGAAACTGCGCCCGCTCCAGAGATTCCCCTTCCTCCCCCACCCCCTCCTGCCAAACAGGACGACAATAAAAATGACCAAAAAGATAGTGATGATATAAAGCAAGATCCTTCCCCACCTAAAAATGTAGTGGACAAAACAGACACTCTAACCACTCTTCACGAAATAAAGAAACCCACAGATTCCCTTACTGATTTTGCAGACGATGAGGAAGAGGAATTTATTAAGGAGGTAGAAGAGCATCATGGACATAACTAAGATTGTTTTTGAAACATTCTGGTATGGAATATACATAGTAATCCTGATCTTATTTGTGAAATGGATTATTGGATTAAAACGTAAGGGTTCAGAAAAAGCACACGCTTACGACCTTACTTTTATGCAGATTTTGCTTCCCAAAGATAATGAAATTGAGATTAGTGCTGCTGAAGAACTATTCGCCAGCCTGTCAGGTTTAAGGCGACCTTGGTTTAAAGCTTTATTTTTAGGCCAATACCGGGTCTCATTTGAAATTGTTAGTAAAATAGACGGGATTGGGTTTTATGTTGTGGCCCCAGATGAAATTGCCACCTTGGTAGAAAAACAAATAAACGGGGTTTATCCAAGCGCAGAAATTGACCTAGTTAACCCACACGAGATCTGGGATCGTGGAAAATTCACCAAGGTAGTGGAACTTAAACTAAAAGGCCCTTCTTATTTTCCTATCAAAGGTTACGAAGAATTAAAAACAGACCACCTAAACTCTTTAACTTCCTCTATGAGTAAGTTGGGAGAGAATGAAGTAGTAACTGTACAATATGTAATCCAACCTGCAAACAATAGCTGGAGAAGTGCGGGAAGAAAATATATTAATAACCTAAACGCCAAAGCCTCTAACCCAGAAAAAAACTATAACATTGATCCCTCTTTTATCGAGGCAATAAACAAAAAGGTTGGGAAGCCTGGGTTCAACGTTGCAGTAAGACTAGTTGTTATCTCTACAGATAAAATGGCTGCAGAAAACCACATTCAAAGTGTAATTTCCCCCTTTGACCAATTCACGGATGTAAATTACAACAAATTTATTAAAAGAAAAGGCCTTATTCCTCCAATTAAAGATAAAAGGTTGGTGGGTCAGTTTATTTATAGAAAGCTTAGTCTAAAAGAAATTTTCATACCCATTTTGAGTATAGATATATACAGAAACTTGTCGATATTAAACACGGAGGAGTTGGCCACCATATTCCACTTCCCAAATAAAGATGTGCTAACACCAAATATAAAATGGTTAAAGGCAAGAAGGGCTTCTGCACCCACAAATATACCTACCGAAAAGGAGGGGGTCTGGCTGGGAATCAGTGAGTTTAGAGGGGTAAAAACAGATATCCGCATGAAAGAAGTAGATAGGACTCGCCATTTCTACATTGTCGGACAAACAGGTACTGGTAAATCTGAAATGTTGAAGTACATGGCCTTACAAGATATGAGGGCTGGGGAAGGGGTTTGTGTCATTGATCCTCACGGAACGGACGTAAGAGATCTTCTTGAAAAATGTCCCCCAGAAAGAGCAAACGACGTCATTTACTGGAACGTTGCAGATACGGAGAGGCCTTTTGGATTAAACTTGTTAGAAGCCGATTCGGAAGAGGAGAAACATATTGTTATAAACGCTTTTATAGCTCTTTTATATAAACTGTATGATCCGAATAGACAAGGAATAATGGGTCCACAGTTAGAAAGAACCATTAGAAATGTGATGCTAACCGCTATGGTAGACCCAGATAGTACTATGGTGGATGTTTTAAGACTAATAATTGACCCAAATTACGCACAAAAATTCATTGATAAGCTTGAGGACCCTCTTGTTAAGAGGTTTTGGACGGATGAGGTGGCAAAAACCTCTGACTTTCATAAATCAGAGAAAATGGGTTACTTTGTCTCCAAATTTGATAAGTTTTTAACTGATGGCCTACTTAGAGGAATTATTGGTCAGCAAAAATCTTCTTTTAATCTAGGTGAGATTATGGCTCAAAAGAAAATCTTGTTAGTTGACTTGGCGAAAGGAAAGATAGGAGAGGAGAACTCTAACTTTTTGGGTTTATTATTAGTACCTAAAATTTTGGCAGCAGCTTTATCTAGACATCGTTTGATAGAACAAGGGGTAAAAGATTTCCCAAACTTCTATTTATACGTGGACGAGTTCCAAAACTTTGCCACTCCAGATTTCGAAACTATACTTTCTGAGGCGAGAAAGTACAAATTAAATTTGGTTGTAGCGCATCAATTTGTTGCCCAATTATCAGATGAGATTAAAAACGCTGTTTTTGGCAACGTAGGCACGATGTGTACTTTTAGGGTGGGAGCTGAAGATGCCGAATTTTTAGAAAGTTATTTTGGACCTACCTTTACCTCCCAGGATATAAGTAATTTATCTATAGGTAACGCATATCTGAGGCTTCTAGTAGATGGACATCCTACCCCGCCTTTTTCAATAAATCTTCCTTGGAAAACCATTCACGAGGACGTACCAACAAGTAAAGAGGTTGCGCAAAAAATTATTACAAACTCAAGGGAAAAATATGGCACACCTGCAAGTGAGGTGACTAAATACATAGATACAAGGGCCGGTTTTAACGAACAAAAAGAAGAACAGAAAATACCAAAACCCCCTCTTAAGATTCCTTTTTAAGATATATTTGAGATATAATCTAAGCAGTGCCCATCTTCAAAAAGAAATATACAATTCCAAATAAGTTTTTGACCATAGATATAAACGCGGAGGAGATAAGGTGTTTGGCGTTTTATAGGGAAAATGGAAACTTGAAAATTATTGGCAGTGGAAAAGAGCCTTTAGAAAGAGACGTGGTAAGAGGAGGAATAATTGTTGATAAACGCGCAGTTATAGGCAATTTGGGTAATGTTGTTCACGATACGCTTGAGGAGTTTGGGGAAAAAATTAATAATGCAATTTTTGGTATAAACGGGGATTTGTGTTTTGAAAACATCACAACTGCAAAAGTAACTAGGGACCCACAATTTCCAATAAGTCAGTATGAAGTAAGTGGTATTTATGAAAGGCTTGAGGTTGCTGCAAAAAACCAAACTCAGAATATTCAGATGCAATACACTGGAGATTCTGAAGAAGCTCTTAACTTGGTTTTGAGTTCCACGGTTTATACTAAACTAAATAATAACAAGGTATCTAGAATGGAAGGGGAAAACGCAAAACAAATTGAGATTGCTTACTATACCGCTTACTCCCCTAGTTATCACATAAAGATGTTAAAACAGGTAGCAAAAAAGGCGAGAATACAAGTTCTTGCTTTTGCTCCTAAAACATTTGCTTTAAATAAAGCCTTGACCAGCTCTAATCTTGAAAACAAAGATTACGTAACAATTGAGGTAGGGAGTGATTACACGAGTGTTGCTGTAGTTTTTGGAGGAGGAGTTGTAGCCAGCCAAACTCTGCATATTGGATATAGCCACTTTGTTGAAACAATTAGCCAAATAATGGGGCTAACTTATGGTGAGGCCACAAAGGTGTTAAAAACCCATATCTATGGAAAGTTGAGCCAAAGCGAAAGCATGGTTATTCAGGATTGTTTGGGGGATGTTCTGGATGTTTGGTTGGAGGGACTGGAGATTCTTTTTACAGAGTTTTCTGGTGTTAAAACCTTTGCCCCTACCATATATTTATTTGGAAAGGGTTCCCAATTACCAGAAATTATGGATACTTTAGATAACAATCCTTGGACGAAGGCTATACCCTTTAAGGCCCCTCCTCAAATTAGAAAGCTGGAACTTCAAGATATAGGAAATATTACTGATTCCACTGGTACTGTAACTTCTAACAATTGGCTAAGCACTGCCACATTAGCTTCAATTATTGGAGAACTAACATGACAAAAGTAACTGTAGAGATACATGACAATATAATAAACGTTATAAATAAGCTAAAAAATATTAATGACACTGGTATAGAATTAGAAATTCCACAGGGGGCTTTGATTTTTGAAAATGTACTAAATTTAAAGTTATTAAGAAAGCATTTGGATGAACAAGGGAAGGTTCTTCATTTTGTAACAAGTGATGAGGTTGGACAAAGTTTAATAAACAACATTGACGAGTCTTTGGCTGCAGTTGCAACGGGTCCTACAGAAGAGGAAGTTATTGTTCCTAAACCAAAATCTAAACCCAAACTTCCAAGGTTTGGGCTCCCAAAAATAAAGGTTGGAGTTACTCCAATTATCTTAGTGGGTGTAGCACTTCTTATATTTGGTTTTGTTGGTATAAAAATTGTCTCGGGTTTGCCTCAGGCAGAAGTCAAGGTTGTGGTAAATTCCCAACCTTTAACAAAAAGTGTAGAAATAAAGGTGAAAAGTGGAAATGATTTACAAACTGGAAATAAAATTTTAGCCGGAAAAACCGTAGAGGCAACTCTTACCCAAAGTGTTGCCAAGGAAACAACCGGAACAAAAATTATTGGGGAGAAAGCTAAAGGAAAAGCAATTGTCTACAACAAAACTGACGAGGAAAAAGAATTTAAAGATGGTACCCTCTTAACTTACGAGGAAGATGACGAGGAATATAACTATGTGTTATTGGACGATATAACTGTTCCAGCTAGAACTTACGAACCAACAGACCCTCTTGATCCTTCGTTGGGGGGAACCTACACTAATGGTTCCGCCGAAGTGGAAGTAGAAGCAGAGACTATTGGAAAAAAATACAACTTAGATAAAGGGGAGGGGTTGGAAGTGGAAGATAAAGATAATAATGATTTTTCAGCCAAAGTGAGTGAGGACATTGATGGAGGCAAAGAGGAGGAAGTGAAAGTTATTGCACAAGAAGACTTAGATGAATTAGGGACCACAATTGCTTCTAAGATAGAGGAGGACTCTCTAGACAAACTTGGAGACGGTGTTGAAAAGGGATACAAACTAATTGCGGGTTCAGAGAGCATTATAATTAATAACTCTGAGTTTAGTGGAGAGATTGGGGATGAAAAAGAGGATGTGGAACTAACCCAAACTGCAACTGCTAGGGGACTCACCTACAATGTGGAACAACTAGACAGGATAATGGATGAGTTGGTAAAAGACTTTATTCCAGAAGGCTTCATCCTATCAGACAAGGAACGTATTATAAATGTGGAAATTTTGGGTAATACAGCACAAACATTTCTAAACTCATATGAAGCTGACATACAGGTGACTTTAAAAACTTTTGTGGTACCAGATATTTCCGAGGACAATCTAAAGGAGGAGTTAAAAGGAAAGAGTGTTTCGGAAGCACAAAAAATATTGGGGGCGGTGAGAAATGTTAAAAACTATGAATTCAGCCTTTCACCC
>JBHPHX010000011.1:0-15653 GCA_042571515.1 Patescibacteria group bacterium | reverse complement strand
TAGAGTAGATGGTTTCGTTGCACATTTAGCGACATTCAGGAACGTTGAAGTACTTGATATTAGACCTCTTGAACAAAAAATCCGCAACATTAAGTTTGTTCAAGCAGACATTATGGATGCCAAAAGTGTGAAAAAATATCAAAATTATTGTGATTCTATTTCAAGCCTGCACGCTATAGAACATTTTGGGCTTGGTAGATACGGTGACGATATTGATATATACGGCCACTCAAAAGGACTGGATAACATTCATAAAATGCTGAAGAAAGGTGGTGTTTTCTACTTTTCTGTACCTATTGGACACCAAAGAATTGAATTTAATGCGATGCGAGTTTTTAACGTGGATTATCTACTTAGACAACTTGAAAACAAATATGACTTGATTTCATTTTCATATATAGATGATAAGGGTGAGCTTTTTGAGAATGTACAGCCGGGTGAAGCAGATGAGTGCTTTTATGGCTGTGGTATATTTGATCTTATAAAACGTTAATACTCCCCTTCCTCGAATATTTATATATTCACAAGCTTGTCCGATTCAAGCTGGTGACTAATTTGTTACGGTGTTGTGTAGATTTTATCAACAATGAATACTCAAGAGGAGTATTTAATAATTCACACACTACAGCTGTTGTATAATTGGATTTGTGATTCCATACAAATTACTTGATAAAAATAAGGAGCTAGATACTTCCACAACGAACTATATAGAGGCCTTCGCAGATTTTAGTGCCAAGGATAAAGATATGTTAAATATCGAGTGCTTTTTTAAAACACGCAATATGAGGTACAAATTAGCAGGATTATCTTATCTTGATTTAATTAAATCTATTTTTAGGCAACCTACATATTTTCTGAAACATTGGTTATATGATCTAGATTTTGGTCCTGTAGATAGATTACTTAGGAAAATACGTTTCAACAAAGTGCTTAGATATTTTAACCCTAAAAACTTGGTTATATTGGATGTAGGCTGCGGCAGGCAGGGCCATTTTGGATGGAAAATCAGAAAATATACAAACTTGTATATTGGATTAGATAGGGATATTCCAAATGTTCAAATACAAAACGTCAAATTTATAAAGTCACCTGTAGAAAAAATGCTAAAGCACTTAGAAAGTGAGTCCGTGGATCTAATTGTTACATTAGCAGTAATTGAGCATTTAAAATCGCCAGAAACCTTTTTAAGAGATTGTTTTAAAGTTTTAAAACTTGGCGGTAGGCTTATTATCACCACACCCACCCCTGTATCCAAGCCCATTTTAGAAATCTTGTCTAAACTAAATATAATTAGTGGAGATGAAATAGAAGAGCATGAAATATATTTCACGAAGGAATTACTAAATAATCTTGCAGTTTCTGCAGGATTTGTTGTTGAGAAATATGAGAAATTTTTGTTTGGGTTTAACAGTATTACAATAGTCCAAAAAACCTAGTAATATATAAAAGGATGTCAAATAAAAATAGAATAAGTACCCTTATAATTATTTCCTTTGCAACGGTTTTATTAATAAGCACTATCTACCATGAAACATGGGGGGACGAGATGGAATCGTGGAACATGGCAAGAAACAGCACAGACCTGACTAACCTGTACTACAACATTAGATATGGGGGGAATCCAGGGCTTTGGCATCTATTGATGTATATTGGCTCTTTTTTCAGCAGACAAATGTTTACTTTACAGGCGCTAAACTACATTGTAGCTGTCCTAACGACTGTAATTTTAGTGAAACGCTCTCCTTTTAGTACCGTAAATAAATTCCTAATAAGTTTTGGTTACTATTTTGTGTACGAGTACGGAACTATAGCAAGGCACTATGCTCTTACAGCCCTTTTGCTATTTACCATTTTAAGTTTTTATAGAACGCGTAAGAAAAACATATTTTATATCTCTCTATTATCACTACTATTAAGCGCATCTAGTCCGTATGGAACAATATTAACCCTAGGCATATTTATCTGCTTGTTGTTAGAGTACCTCTATTCAAAGTTTAAAGAAAAGAGAATTAGTTTTGAGAAAGACCAAAAGCGCTTAGCTTCGTTAACAATAATTTTTCTAGGAATCGTCCTATGTTATGCTCTTGCAATTCCCCCTGAAGATGGTGCCGCAAATTATCAACTAAATAGAACATATAAAGATGTGAAGCTTTTTAAAGAAACTACAGCTTTTGTATGGGAAAGTTATATACCTATACCTCAGTTTAATACAAATCATTATTGGAATACTAATGTCTTAACAAACTTAAACCACAAATTTGCCCTATCCATACTTCTAGGTGCCTTATCCGTATACGTCTTTTATAAAAATCCTAAAGCCCTAGGTTTCTACATAATTACAAGCGGTTTGTTTCTAAGCTTTTCTTATATTAGGTTTTCAGGAACTATGAGGCATAATGGCCATTTGTTTCTGGTTTTTTTAGGTGCTTTATGGATTTTGTATTCGGAAGATAAAACCAAAAATCTAATAGTTGTTAAAAGAGTTTTTATTTCCATTATTCTTTTAATCCAGTTAATTGTGGGTTTGTACTTTGTAAATATGGGAATTAAAAATGAATTTTACAGTGCAAAAAGAGCTGCTCAATTTCTCCAAGACAACAATTATGAAAACTGGTATTTTATTGCGGATGATGATGGGGAACCCTTTGTTGTAGCAGGGTTTTTAGACAGAGAGGTCTATTTTCCAAGAACTAAACGTGAGGGAACCTTTTTAATTTTTGATCAAAAGAGATTAGAAAGTGTTAGTTCTGTAGATAAAACAATCCAAAAAACTATGGAGAAATATAATGATGACAAAAAAAAGATAATCCTGATACTTACATATGAGCTTAATGATCAGGCCTACCCAGTTACTTTTCTAAAAAGTTATCCCCCGGGTACTGCTAACGAACACACAATCTATTTATACAAATGGGATCCTGCAGCGATAACATGAAAACTTATCAAGCAGTAATTATTATCTTTTTGGTAACACTATTAGGCTATTTGTCTAATAGTTGGAGTGATTACAAAAGGGACTTAAAAAACACAAGAACCCGGAGAATTTTAGTTTCGGATGATCTGGTACCAAATACCTTTTTACCTTACGCAATAATCAGGCATAAAACTCTTAAACTCACGCCGGTTATGGATGATATAAGGCCTTTATTCCAAGGAGGTAAGCAGGTGCCTTATTTTACAATCTATAATGATACACATAATGAGTATTATTCTTCATATCCTGTTTTAACAGGTTTGGTGGCTTTGCCTTTATATGTAGTTCCGGTTTTGTTAAAAATTCCAAATCTTGATACACACCTTAATCTATTGAAAGTTATGGCCCTTGGGAGAGTAGCAGGCTCTATATTTGCTTCCTTGAGCGTTGTTTTATTCTATATTTTGTTACGAAAATTTAGTGGGATTAAAAAGCAAGATACCTATATATACATATTTACGTTTTTTTATGCCTTTGGGACAACAACATGGAGTGTTTCAAGCAGAGGCTTGTGGCAGCATACTATATCACAACTATTTATAACCTTACTTATTTTTAATCTTTGGGCAAGTATAAAAAAACCCTATTTAATAAAATATTCCGGCTTGATTTTGGGATTGGCGGTGTTGGCTAGACCAACAAACATTATTTTTGCATTACTAATAACCTCTTTCGTTTTTCTTAACTATAGAAAACATTTAAATATGTTTCTTCTTTGGGCTATTCCTCCTGCAATATTTTTGTTTTTATACAATTACCTCTCCTTTGGTTCACCTTTTGTGGAGGGCTACCAATCCAGGCACGATGTTAACTGGAATTCTCCCTTAAGAGAAGGGATTACTGGATGGTTGTTTAGTCCAGCGCGAAGTTTTCTTTTCATATCCCCACCTCTAGTTTTTGGACTGGTTAAGATAGTTAGAACCCTTTTTTCTAAAGAGATTCCTTTAAAAAAGTACCTTGCTTTTGGATTTATCATATTTACCTTAATTATGGCTAAGTGGTGGGCATGGGATGGGTCTGATTCCTTTGGGTACAGAATGCTAACTGATGTTCTTCCAATCATTGCATTATTTTCGTACCTTGCTACTAAAGATCTAAGTAAAAACTGGAAAATTATCATAGTGACATTAATGGTTTATTCCTTTTTTGTGCACTTTAACGCCTCTATTTACAGGAAATCTCGATGTGAGCACGAACATAATTGGACCTTTTATTGTCTAAAGTTACCTACTAGGAGAGCTCAGTATTGAAAAAGGTAGTTTTTGTATTTTTCGCCCTTGTTCTTATTAGTGGCATATCAATATATAAAGGCTTTGGTATTTCTTGGGACGAACCTATACAAAGAGCATATGGCAAAAGAGTATATGACAATGTAATTGGAGATTTGGACAACCTAGAAACTAGTAGTGAAAAATATTATGGTCCCGCTTTTGAATTTACTCTTACTATCGTTGAAAATATAGCGAATGTTCAATCCCAAAGAGAGTCTTATGAGATTAGACACCTTACAACTTATATATTTAATTTTATTGGTTTCATATTCTTTTACAAACTTGCCTTATTAATTTTTGAAAAAGAGGAAATAGCTTTACTGGGGACTATGATGCTAGTGTTATCTCCCAGAATACATGCTCACTCATTTTATAATTCAAAAGACCTGGTGTTTTTAAGCAGCTTTATTATTGCCTCTTACTTTTCACTTAACTATGTTAAAAAACAGAATTTCAAAAATGCCATTTTGGCCGGATTTTTTAATGCTCTAACCATTGACATTAGAGTTTCTGGTGTAATTGTTCCTTTTATTACTACATTGGTGTTATTTAGTAACCTCAAATTTGATGAGAAAAAGATAAAAACATTTATTGTGTACGCTACTGTTACCACAATATTTACATATATAATGTGGCCAATTTTATGGAAAAATCCTGTTGAGGAATTTATTAATGCTGTTGATCAAATGGCTAACTTCCACGAAACTTCGGCAACAGTATTTTTTGGGAAGAATATAACTGGAGATAAGATACCTTGGTATTTTGTTCCTGTGTGGATATTTATTACAATACCAATAACACAAATATTTTTATTTGTCGCAGGAATGCTATTAGTTGCCAAAAATTACAAATCCTTTTACATTCTTTCATGGTTTTTTCTACCCTTGGGTATGGTGATTTTACTAAAATCAGTGCTATATGATGGGTGGCGGCAGATGTTTTTTATATATCCTGCATTTATTTTAATTGGGATGCATGCTTTATCTAACAAATATAAAGCGTGGATATATGCTTTAGTGTTGATAAATCACTTGAATTGTGCCCTGTTCATATACAGCGAACATCCCAACCATAATGTATATTTCAATCAGTTAGCAGGACCAAGGGATAAGATAGCCAGGAATTTTGCAAGGGACTACTGGGGTCTTGTGTACAAGCAATTATATGAGTATTTAGTGGAAACGGTACCTAAGGGGGATGTACGGGTATATGTTGATATATTTCCTGGTGAGAATAATAAGTATATGGTTGAGAATTCCGAAAGGATTATTATTACCAAAGGAATAAAAGATGCCGATTACTTTGTAACAAATTTCAGAGGTAAAACTAATACGGAGAATTTTACAAAGATACATAGTGAATATTCTGGAGATCTTGAAATCGGTGCTGTGTACTCAATACCTTAACTATGTCCCCTCAAAAATTTATTACAAAGGTGTTAGATTCACCTATCCTCAATCAGAAATCTGGTTACCACCTGCGGTGATACCCAAATTTCTGGCTGGGGAGCAGGGACTCGAACCCCAATCTCTGGGACCAAAACCCAGCGTGCTGCCATTACACCACTCCCCATCAAACAGCAGAATTATACCCTAAAAATATATCTGGTAAAATACACCAATGGCTCCAAAGAAATATGATGCTAAAGTTATCAAAGTTGAAAATGTTAGCCCCGAAGTAAACTTATTAGAATTTGAAATTTTGGGTGATCAGGAATTTAAATTTATTCCCGGTCAATATATTTTACTTAAGGTTTCAGACACAACATATCGTCCCTATACAATATGTTCAGATCCAAAAACCATCCAAACCTTTTGTGTAGCTGCTTCCCATGCCCATGGTGGGCCTGGTGCGGAATACACAAGTAAACTTAGAGTTGGGGATCAGGTAGAAATAATTGGTCCAAGGGGAAAACTGGCCCTTAGTACTCCCCCATTACTCAATATTATAATGATTGCTACTGGAACTGGAATGTCTCCATTTTTAGGGTTTCTATATCAGTTAGAAGATATGGATTATAAAGGGAAAGTGGTGCTGCACATCGGTTTCAGGAATAGCGAAGATGTTTATTTGGAAGACATCCTAAAACAATTCAAACAAGGATTGCCTAATTTTGAATATATTATTCACTTATCAAGTGAGGGTAATAGAGTTTCAAGTATTTTGAAGGATTTGCCCATCTCAAAGGTTGATTATTATTTATGTGGCCATAAGAAAATGGTAGAAGAAATGAGTGCTGAGATAGAAAAACTTGGAGTTAACCCCGAACATATACATTTCGAAGGTTAATGGTGAGCGGTGAGGGATTCGAACCCCCGACCCCTGCGATGTAAACGCAGTGCTCTAACCAACTGAGCTAACCGCCCAAATACCCACATATTTTAACAACTTTTGGTGGTTTGTACAGCCAACACATTACAATAATATTGACAAATATGTTTACCATCTTATCCTTTAACCGCACCCCCAAGCCCTAATTTACAATATCCTTTACAATAACCTTTACAATTACCTATCTTGGGTGTATACTTTTGCCATGAAATTTGAACCAAAATTCACACTAACACCCAAGCTATTAAGCACCATAAACCAAATTGAACGCCTCTACGGCCAATTAGAAGGTCTGAGACTACCAAAAAAGCTAGAACTTAACTTGCATGAAAGAAACCTGGTACAGTCAGCATATGTTTCAAATAGTATTGAAGGCAATCCCCTATCCCTGATGGAAGTTACCAATTTGCTACTTGGGGATCGAGTTCCGGTTAACAGAGACGAAAAGGAAGTATATAACTACCACGAAATATTAAGCAGCCTAGACGTATGCTTGGACAAACCAGTTGATCTAAAACTAATAAACGACTTTCACAGCAAACTTTTGTATGGTGTCCAGGATGAGATAGCAGGAGAAATTAGGAATGACAAGGTTGTTATAGGAAAATATACTAAAGAGAAAACTGAAGCAAGTATCCAAGTAAAACACGAGCCCCCTTTTCATACGAAAGATGAAATAGAACAGGCCTTAGTAAGTTTGAACGAGTGGTTAGTTGCTGCTTTAAAAAACCAACCTGCAACACTGGTGGCGGGCATTTATCACCATGAATTTGTATATATTCACCCCTATGCTGACGGAAATGGAAGAACATGCAGACTTATTGCGGCCCTTATATTCTTAAAAGCAGGATATAAAATTAATAGACATTTTGTACTAGATGATTACTATGATATTGATCGCATCCAGTATTCAGACATGTTGCACACAGCAGACTCCGGAGATAAAACTGAGTGGTTAGAATACTTTACAGACGGCGTTAATTATTCTTTGCAAAGTGCCCTGGAAAAGGCAAAAAGATCGCTCCAAACTTTAAATATTGAGGAACGCTTGACTGGTAGGGAATCAGAAGTTTTAGGTATCGTACAAGAACGTGGTGAAATTACAAGTCATATTGTTGCTGAAATATTAGATGTTACAAGGCAACAAGCGCACAGTCTCTTAAGCGCACTAGTAGAAAAAGGTTTTGTTGACAAAAAAGGGTCGACAAAGTCTAGTTATTACGTTCTAAAATAAAAAATATGAAACAAATTCTGCCCATATTTCTAGGAATGTTTTCCGCCCTACTAATTGTTTGTGGATATCATGTTTTAAGTAATTTTGAATGGTCAATGAAAATTCCTGGTCAGCCGAAACCAAGTTCCACAATGGTTGAAATGGAAATCCCAAAACTAAATCTTGAACCTGTAAAGCAGAAAATAGGTTCCACAAGGGGTGTTTTTGGTTTGTACATAAAGCATTTAAAAAGCGGGGATATTTATGAGATAAACCCAGGCGCCAAGTTTTACGCCGCCTCTCTATATAAAATTCCTATAGCCGCTGCAGCGTACAAGCAAATAGAATTAAACAAGTTAGTCTCGAGCGTTAGTTTAGATACATCACTAGACGAGTTGTTAAAACATTCTGATAATTTTGAGCAGCAAAGATTTGTAGGTATGTTTGGTCATCTTATTATTGTTGACGCTTTTAAACTGGGAAATATATTAAAAGATACTAACTTTTATCACGTAAACGAGTCTACACCAAAAGAAATAGCCAACTACTTTGAGAAGTTGTGGGTTTCAGACTATTTACCTCAGAAATATAGAGAAGATCTTTTTGAAAAGTTATCAAAGACTGGGTTTGACGATAGAATCCATCTTGGACTTAAACCTCGGGATGTTTTCGCGCATAAAATAGGCAATTGGCCGCAAGAAGGCTCGTGGCATGACTGTGGAATTCTAAACAAGGAGATAGTTGTTTGTCTGATGAGCAAAAACACCACATTTATGAACTTCCAGAATGTAGCTAAAACAGTAGGTGAAGTAGTTAGTCCTTAGTGATGATGCTCGTCCGCTAATGCGTCTTCTTTTGTTGGATGAATTGTCTCTGGAGCGTGCTCGGGTGGTGAGTATATGGTATATAGCTTCATTACCCCACCTGATCCGTTAACAATATTATGTTCTGTACCTGCTGGGATCACCACAGCCGTATCGTTCTCTAATTTATATTCCTTACCATCCAAAACAGCCTTACCACTTCCCTCCTCTACCCTGATAAATTGGTCAATATCTGGATGCGTTTCCATTCCGATATCTTCATCAGGTTTAAGGGCCATTAAAACAAGCTGACTGTTTTCTCCTGTAAATAGCACCTTTCGAAAGTTAGAGTTATCTAGTGTTAAATTTTCTATATTTTCTACAAATGGTTGCATGGAAAAATTGTAACACGAATATATATGTATAATATATCTATGAATAAAATAATTATCCCACTAATACTATTATTATTAATTTTAGCAAGCGTTATTTATTTTAACCCCAAGCAGCCTGCAAATGAAATTATGGGTGAGATGCCAACTCCTGTTAAAGAGGAAGTTGCAGTAATAGAGGAAACAGAAGAGACGGAGGAGACTACCGAGGAAGAAGCGGTAGATACAGATCAACCATCATATGTAAACGAGGAGATTGGTTTCGGAATTTCGTTTCCAGAAGACTGCGAGGCACTAGATGATGAAACAAACCTATACGGTTGGTCAAACGGTGTGGTTCTGATTTACTGTGGTGGTCAGGCGTATGATGTTGCGGTAGAAGTTTGGGATACAGAAGATGAATATGAGGCTAAATATCTAGATGGCGTGGATATAGTGGAAGAATTAAGTGATGGGAGATACTTAACCGTTGTAGATATGACCAAATCGGATGTAACAGCAGATATTCTTTCTTCTTTTGATCTAGGTGATTGAGTCAGTAAATAGTTACGTATTGCCTCCTGCAAATAAATACGGGATAATTAAATTATGAAATCAAAAATATTTATACTTATAGTTCTGGTTATTATTCTTTTGGGTGGCGGTGTTTATTTTCTTTTGTTTAAAATGCCAACTATGGGACCAATCCCAAATGGAATTGATAGCGAAACTGGGGTCATAACAGATTCAGAGCCAAAAGAGGAGAATACCAAGGTTACAGATGGATATAAGGATGATGAACTAAATTTTGATATTCTATTCCCAGCAGGGTGTGGGGTCTCAAACGAGGAATTAGATACGTATGGTTGGCCAAACGGTGTGGTTCTAATTTACTGTGGTGGAGAAACATATGATGTAGCCGTAGAAGTTTGGGATACAGAGGAAGAATTTAGAGATAAATATCCTGATGAAGAGAACTTGGTTGTAGAAATGTTAGAGGATGGGAGATATCTAACCGTTGTGGATATAGCAAATGAGCAGTACTCTGCGAATATTCTAAAAACATTCAGATTTCTGGATTAGGCCTTTTTGGGATCATATTCGCCACTATTCTTAACTACCCTGTCGCCTTCGTTGAAGGAGTTGAAGAGGTCTTTTTTAACCGAGATTCTTTTCCTTTTTCCCTCACTTGTTTTGATAACTAATCTAAATGAAATCCCACCCTCATCACTAATCTTGTTCTTTTTCTCAAGGGTTCCCCTCCAACTAGATTTTATGCGTTGTTTCCTGCTGAAAATTGATAGAGCAATAAGTAGGGCCAATGCTACACCACCAGCAATATATTGTTTCGTTTCTTCCATAATTTAATTGTATCAGAGATTTTTGGTGAGGTATTAAGAACGATAATGCCTTCGGCAGACAAGTTGTTGCGAACTTTTTCTCAAAGAATAATCTATCTTTTGAATAGTTTTCTGAATGTTTTTTCGATTGGATTATCGAATTTTTGATGAATTACTGTGTATATAGTAATTAGAGTATAAGGAACAACAAGTATAAACAGGTATTCCTCTAAGGGCATTAACCCAATTTTGATACCAATAGTTTTGTTGTCGGGAAATAGCCAGTGACCTCGCCATATAGCGAAAGTGTCCCAGATTACACCAATAACAAAGAAAATTCCTACTACAATAAGTCTCTCTTTTCTGTTGTGATACAAATGTATGTGATGCATTTTCTCTAGAGTAAACCCCAATAGTGCAAAAAAGATTAATATAAGAAAATATTCCATAGATTAATTCTATCAAAGTTCGACTTTCCCACCCACTACCCAAAAATGACACGCACTTTATACTGTTATTAAAGGAAATAAAATTTGGTGGAGTATTATGAACGATGTTGCGAACTTTATTAATGCCCAATATCCTTATCAACGACTTAGAAGTTTGGAAGCAATCTTAATATCACAGCTAATAGTTTTAGAATTATTATCCAGACCTTTCTCTTCAACTAGTTTTATTGTTCCCTCTTCCCATACAGTACCTGCGTTTAAAACGGTTTGTACGAAGGTGCCCTTTCCAACATCATAACTAATAGATTTATAGGCTTCTATTGATTTGATACCTACGGAATTATTATAGAAATATGAACCATCTTCACGCATCTTTTCGGTAATTGGAATATCACAGGAGCTGTCAGGAACAAGAAGTATATCAAGTTCCTTATCTAGTACAACTACAATATATCCTCCCTGCACACCACTAGAGTAAATTTTATAGTTAGGACTCTCAGCAACTAAGTACCATCTTTCTATATCATTATTAAGTATCTTTTGCTCACTATTTAATGATGCATTGTACCGTTTATAGCCGGAATTTGTATATAAAACAAGTGAAGCAGTTGATAGCAAGAATAAAAAAACACAGAGTAGTTTTAATTTCATAAGTTCATTATATCAGTTGGACAGTACACTCCACTAACTGTAAAACAAAAAAATAAATGTGGTTATTGCGGGATATAACAGGTGTTGAATTATATGGTGGGGAGGGTGGGAGGATGTTGTGAACTTTTTGATACGATAGATGTTTATAGTTAAGTAAAATATCTTCAATTTCCTCCCTGGAGGAAATATCCAACTATCGAGCATATCAAAAAACGTTGCAGTTGTTTCCGTCAAAGGATGCAATAACTTCCATAAATTCTTTTATTTGAGAGTCAACTACAAATATTGCAAAATCAGCACTTGTTCTCTCAGATATATTCTTTAAAGAACAATCCAAGTCTGGGTAACAAAATCCTAACTTAGTCTTTCCAATATCATAGTCTGAATGAATATATAACAAGTTGAAATAAGTTTTATCTCCTAAGCTAAGTTTAAAATCTGTTTCTTGTGCCCAATCAACATTGTAAGTAGGTTTTTTAAATGTAGATTCCTCTATAACTAAATTATAAAAATGGTGATAAAAACTATCATTGGTATTACATTCTATTCTTTTAGATTCTCCAAAGCCTGGCATTACATCAATATTGTAAATAAGTTGATTATCAGACCAAGTAATGTGTCTTGTAGAACGATGTCCTGTCTGTAGCTTTGTATCATATTTAAGTGCGTAAACTTCTTTCAGGTCTTTTTTTACAACTTTTGTTGTTTCAACGTTTCTGAATATTCTAATCGAAAAAAATATGGCAAATATAAAAAATGGTAAAAAAATTATAAATTTAAAATGTTTTTTCGTCTTCTTCACAAATTAATTATAACAGTGAATTAGACAAAAATGTCTGGTGGAGTATCTGGGAAGATTTTCAATTACACTAGCTATTTATAATTTCATATAGTGTTGTTGGCTTAGTTTCTACCGGAGCATACGTCACCTCATATGTTTTTAATCCATAATGAAAATCGTATTTTTCCATTATTTCTATAAATTGGGCTCCTAATTCCTTATTAAGTTCTATTTCTTTGACTGATATTATTTTTATGGGATTTTTGAATGAAATGTTGCTCTCCGGGATCCCTAAGATATACTCTGGAATTATGTCTTTCTCAATATTTGTTATTAGAATTACAGGTAAAAATTTGCTTGGCATATGGTTGTAAAATTCCACTAAATAGGTCCCAAGATCTTTATGCGTATTGTAAACAGAACCTGTTATATTAATCGTATTCATATAGATATCTTAGCAAATAAAAAATAGGGATTTACATTAGACAAAAATGTCTGGTGGGGAGGGTGGATACAGAATGGAACACCTTATATGACGAGTTATTAAATAACTATTCAGAACTTGTATCTGTTTATTCGGCTGAAAAACTTGCTGTATTGATAGGAAATTAGGTTTGTTACTTATTGGAGGGTATATATGCAATTAATATGATATGAACCTTGTAAACCTATTTTTCTAGTTTCGATATAAACTCGTCTATTATTACCAATTCGTCTTTCAATTCTTGTTTACAAGTATCTAGTGTGAGAGCATTTTTCTTTTCATCGAACTTATTTCTTAGAAGTTTAATAAAATCATCAATTGGCATGTCTCGTAAAAACCTGACTGTATAAAAGAAACCTTTAGTTGAGGCAAAACGAAAACAGTCTGCATTGCAGCATATTTCTGATTCCAAAGAGTAAAATTTATCGACACCATGATGTTCAGAAACACAGTATCTAATATTTTCTTTAGTTTTATCATCTAGCTCCGACTGCTCTAAAAGTTCATTCGCCTTTTCTAGACACATATTTACATGTTCAGATATTCGACCTTCTTGTATAGCAGTGCCAATAACGCTATCCATAAGTAAAGTACTAGCTTCAACAATATCTACATTAGCTCCAAGTTCGTTTGCCAGTTGCTTTGCCTTCTCGCAAGAAAGGTCTATGTGTTGTTTTAGAGGCATACCTGTTCTTTCAACTTCACTGTATGCTAATTCTCTTGCAGTTTTAATAAATTCCTTCATAGTATCTTAGACTTAACTAACTACATCCTCCTCTAACAATAATGTAGGGTCTTGATTTGTGTAACCACCTTCAACCGATATAACTTGACCATTTAAATAATTTGAATCCTCTGACAACAAAAATTTAATAACTTTCGCTATATCGTTAGGCTGTCCAATTCTGCCTAATGGGTTCATTTCAGCTACTTTATCTAAAAACTCTTTTCCCTCCCCTTCGGTCATCTTTGTTAAAACCCAACCAGGGGCTATGGTGTTAACAAGTATCTTTCTGTCTTTAAATAGTAATGAAAGTGATTTTGTTAACGAATTAACACCCATTTTACTGGCTGCATAGGCTGCTGTAACAGAACCTCCATAATATGAATCAGTTGAACTAATCATAATAAACCTACCGTTTTGCTCTATATCATCGAAAAATACTTTAGCGAGGTAATAATTTCCCGAAAGATTGGTTGCAATGGTTCTATCCCATATATCAAAATCCTTATCTAAACCTTCTCCTTCAAATTCAACTATGCCTGAGCAGTTTATGACAGCATACAAAGATTCATTAAGAGACTGTCTGAATTTTTTAATTGACTCCTTGTTGCTAACATCTAACTCTTTTGATTCAAAGTTTTCATGATTGGTTAGATTCTCAATATTGGGTTTGTCCTTATAATATGTACCTATTACTTTATAACCCTGCCCCAAAAGTATTTCAGAGGTTTTATTTCCAATACCTCCTGATGCTCCTACAACTAAGATAGTTTTATTTTTAATTTCCATAAATAGATTATATCAGTTCGACTGTACCATCCACTATTAAAAACTAGCACTCGCTTTAGGCTGTTGTTATAGGAAATAAAATTTGGTGGACTACTATGAACGATGTTGCGAACTTTTTTGTAGGTTATTCCCAAGTAGGTGCGTAATGCCAAGATGCTTCTTTTTCTACTTTTACCTTAAAAATCCTAGTTTTGTCAGTAATATAACTATCGTCCATATCTTTTGAATATTTCTCCCAAAACATTTTTCTGAACGGAATAGGTGCATCTTTTTCTTCAAACCATTCTACTGAGCCCCATACTATATAAGTTTCCTTCCCTCCAAAGCATAAAACTATTTTATTGTTTACTTTGATATTTTTGAATGCAGCAGTAGGTAAATGAGTTTCAAACCATATACTACCATCGTGCATAACAAACCAAATGGGTTTAAGATGTGGCTTACCATCCCTACTAGAAGTTGCAAGATACACAACATCCTCTTTTTCTAATAATTTTTGAATTTCTTTTTTGTTTAACGGCATACTTGAATTATATCAGTTCGACTGTATCACCCACTATCCAAAATTAGCACTTGTTTTTTGACTGTTGTTATAGGAAATAAAGTATGGTGGGGAGGGTGGGACTCGAACCCACATCGCCGGTTTTTCAGACCGGTGCCGTGACCATCTTGGCTACCGCCCCATATTATTCAATTGGCTTGCCGTCCGAAGCTCTGAAAGAGCGAAGGATGGAGGCCTGGGCGGGGATCGAACCCGCGTATAGAGGTTTTGCAGACCTCTGCCTTACCACTTGGCTACCAGGCCGTGTAGGCTGGAGCGAGAGACGGGACTTGAACCCGCGGCCTCTTCCTTGGCAAGGAAGCGTTCTACCACTGAACTACTCTCGCACGTAACCCTACCACTGAACATTAGTCCCGTACTCGGGACGCTGGCGAACTTGTGAGCCAGATTCTCGCGTACAGAAGGATTATACCAAAATCACCAACTACCAGTACTTCCTCCTCCCCCGCCTCCTCCAGAAGAACCACCAGAAAAGCCACTCGAAAAACCCGAGCTACTCCTCGTAGAAGACATACTTGCAGCCCTAACAACTCCCCTATTAATGCTAGATGAAATCAAGGCCATGTTTGAGACGTCACCGTCATACCAGTCAGGCTGTGTAAATTCTAGATCCCCAAATCTTTTTACCCACACATCCTCTACTCCAAAAGCGGTTGCATATGGTAATAATTTCTCAAAAAACATCTGGTTTTGGGCCTGAAAATCTAATTTTTCATCCTGTGAAACCAAAAAATTTCTCAAAGACTGAGCCTCCGAATACTTTTGAATACCCAAATCAGTTCTTTTTGTTGATTTTCTACCAAAAAACCATGAAGCAATTCCTAAAAGTATATTAAATGTGAACATTGAAAGCCCAAGTAAAGCCAAATATAAGTCCTGATCCTTGTTTAATTTTTTCTCAAATAACTTG
>JBHPHX010000010.1:0-16976 GCA_042571515.1 Patescibacteria group bacterium | reverse complement strand
CCCCTTCCTGTTAAAACAATTCAAATATATGAAATTGAAATTTTAGGCTTTGGAAAGTGGGAAAGCCTGCCCACCGCAAAACTACGTGTTTTATGTGGTAAAGGAACTTATATAAGATCCCTAGCAAGAGATTTGGGTAAGGATTTAGGTGTTGGCGGTGTACTGGTGAATCTGATAAGAACAAAAGTAGGAGATTTTAGCATTGAAGATGCAAAAAGGGCTTCGGAATTAAAAATGTAATTCTTCTTTTTCCACTGTTACTGTAGAAACTCTAAGCAACCCGAGTTTTTTTGCAAGAGAAAGCATGGGTTCTACTAATAATGCATATATTGGATAAGTGATTAGTCCAATAAGTTGTACTACACCAAAGGCAACCACACTCATGATAGGATTCACTAACCTTTTATAAGGCTCAACCACTTTGTTAATTTCGTTTCTTATGGTTTCTCTTAAATCAATTTCGGGTATTCCAATATTTTGGATTAATGGATTGCTATTAAACTTAGTAACTTCCACAGGATCCAAACCAAATGTAGCCAAATTATCCTGTGTTTGCTCATTAACCTGCTCACTTACCTTTTTATTGAGTAAATTGGTAAAGTATTTGCTAGCAAATTCCCCTGCTTTTTCTCCCACATCTATTTTTGGTTCTTTACCTGATACTACAATAACAAGAGCGGCGGTAATTAAACTATAAGAAAACAAAATACCTTTGGAGGTGATCCTTAAAACTAGCCTCGGTTTAAACTTTATAAATTGTTTTTTTAGTTGAGAAGCTAAAATTAAGTCAAAACTCACAAATAGAAAAATTCCCGCCGACAATATAACAGCGTAAGTGGGATTTGTAGTGTAAATTGACACAAAAACTCCAAGAGCAATAGATAGAGATACGAACACAAACTGTTGCCACTTTCCCCACGTACCAACCATAAGTGCGTTTGTGAGCAAAAGGGCTAAAAAGGCCAAACCAAAGGAAATTAAGAGCTCCTTTGAGGGCACAAAATAGTTGTGTGTGGAGGTAAACTTTAAAGCTAGTTTTGTGACAATAAGTGATTCAAAAAAGAGTAGTGCGGATAGTATTGAGCTTTTTATATAATAGGCAGTACTTTTCATATTTTTATGGTGGGCGGTACAGGAGTTGAACCTGTGACCTCCACGATGTCAACGTGGCACTCTAACCATCTGAGCTAACCGCCCCCGCTTTTTCGCCCAGCTACTTTTTCTTTGACGTCATTATTTTATCAATCAAACCGTATTCCTTGGTCTCTTTAGCATTCATCCAATAATTTCTATCCATGTCCTTTTCAACACTTTCCTTTTTCTTTCCAGAATTTTCCGCAATCAGCTCTATTATTCTACTTTTCACCCTCAAAGTTTCTTTTGCTGCAATTTCAATATCTGAAGCCTGCCCCTCTACCCCACCCAAAACCTGGTGAATCATGGTCTTTGATTCAGGTAGTGCAAATCTTTTTCCCTTTGTTCCCCCAGACAAAATCACAGATCCCATTGAAGCTGCCAACCCCACATTTATAGTAGCAATTTCATTTCTAACGTGTCTCATAGTGTCATACATGGCTAAACCATCTGTAACCATCCCCCCAGGAGAGTTAATATACACCGAAATTTCCCTTTCTGGATCCACACTTTCCAAATACAAAAGTTGAGCAATAAAGGTGTTAGCCACAGCCATATCAATTGGTCCCGTAACAAAAACAATAAAATCTTTCAGAAGCCTTGAATATATATCGTATGATCGTTCAAATCCTTGTGGGTTTTTTTCAACCACAATTGGTATCAAAGCGTCATTTTTCATCTTTTGCTCCTTCCATCTTCTCAATAATTTGCTGAATTAACTTATTTTTCTCCAATACAGATTTAATATATACTTTCTGAACGGGATTGTTAAGCTGCTCCTCTACGTTTTCCGCACCAGAAGCCCTTACTGCATCTTCAATTTCTTTATCGCTTGCCACAACCTTTTCCTTTATGACCAACTCACTTAAAACAAGCTCAGCCTTTATGTTCTTTGCAGCTGAAGTCTCATACTCTTCTCTTAATTCATCCGCGGTTTTATTTTGGGTTTGTAAGTATTCTTCCAAAGACATTCCAACAGCCTGCGCCTGATTAATAAGTCTTGCCAACATTCTATTTGCCTCTTCTTCTGCCAAAAGCTGTGGAACCTCGCACTCCGAGGCTTTCAGAACAGCTTCAATCACCTCACTTGGATGTAGGCGGACCTGATCGGACTCAATTTTTTCTCCCTTTTTCAACTTTTCTGCATTTACTTGGCTAATCTGTTTCTTTTTTTCTGCAAAATAAGTTTCTAGCTCCTTTTCATAATCTTTAATTTTTATTTCCGGTTTTACCGCGACTATTGCAGAAAACTCAAAATCTTTTTCAACATCAAATTCTTGAATTGTCACTTTGGGATTAGAAATTGGATTAATAAGCTTTTCTTTTACAGCTTGTGGATAATAAGTTTCAAGAAGTTTATTTACAGCATCTCCCTGTAACTGTGCTGTCCCTACCTTTTTCTCAACCTGCTCTCTTGGAGCCTTTCCTTCTCTGAAGCCGTCTATAGTCGTAGTTTTCACCCTTTCATCCAAAGCCTGGTCATAAGCTTCTCTTACTTTGGCTTTTTCCACCACGACGTCAATTTTTACTTGTGACTTTGGTTGTTTTTCTACAGTTACTTTCATAACGGGGGTATTTTACAGGACTTTTAGTATTTCTTCCACTGCTTTTTTCTCGTTTTTGGCCCTAACAGTTCCGGCAGCTGCGTTGATATGACCACCCCCGCCTAATTTTTCAGCTATTTTACTTACATCTTTGGTATCTGTTCTAGATCTAAAGGAGACCCTCCAAATGTTTCTCTTAGAAGTTGGTTTAACAACAAATCCCCAATTCACACCTTGAAGTGTTCTAATAAATATGTTTAAAAACATACCCACTGCCCCTTTCGTGTCCCTAAAAACGAACTTTTTGCGTAATTTTCTAGGTAAAACAGTGTAACAATAATCATCTACAAATTTTGCTTGATTAATAAGTTCATTAAAAACATAAATTGAATTTACAGTGTTATTTAGCATTCTGTAGTACTCATTTTCCAGATTTAACTTTTTCACCGCACTAGTTTCAGCCAAGATTTTGTATGTTTCCGGGCTAATTTGTGCGTTAAATAGAAACCTATTTGTGTCTGCCACAATTCCCATTTGAGTAAAATAAGCTACGCGATCGTCTATTTCAAATTTTTCCCCAAGTAACTCTCTAAACAAGACAAAAATCTGTTCCGAGGAAGAGGATTTACTGCTATTTATGATTAAACCAAAGTTTGCTGGATTTTCTATAGAGTGGTGGTCTATAACAACAGTTTTGTCTAATATCTCTTGGGCGGGAGTAAAGTTTTTTAGCGAGCGATCATATTGAGAGACATCTACTAAAAATATTAAGTTATACTTTTCAAATTCTATTTCACTGTGCCTTTTCACATTATTTATATGTTCGTAGCCATATAAATTCCAGTCTTTAAATTTTGGCCACTCCTTTTCGTTTGTGATTATTTCAGTATTTTTATCTGAAAAGTACCTTGAAAGTATGTGATGAAGCATTAATACGCCAAAAATAGCATCATGATCTATACTCTGATGAGTGAGTATTAGGATGTTTTGAGCATTATTTAGTCTTTCTTTTAACTTTTCTACATGCATTTAAGTAATTCTATCAGTTTTGAGGTACTGAGTTTATAGTTGCTTCCAATATCAGCAAATTTTGCACCTGCCCTTTCGGCCCTTTCCTTCTTTACAAGCCCATATTTTCCTGAAGCTATGTTCGAGGTCACAATATCGGGTTTGAGTTTAACATAGAAATTTCCATAAAATTCTTTCAAATCACTTTCTTTCGAAGCATCCGGGATTTTGTAAATATAATCTACGTGCCCAATTTGTTCTAGTACGTATGCTCTGTCATCAAAAGCATGTATAGTTTTTTCTCTATCCTTCATGAAGGTGTTTGCATCATGATCTAGTCCTACAACCAGTACATCCCCAAGTTTTTTGGCTTCTTTTAGTAAATTTGCGTGACCTCTATGGAACATGTCAAAAAATCCGTGGACCAATACAATAGTTTCACCTTTTTCTTTATGTTTTTCTATAATTTGGCAGAGTTCTTCAAATGGATAGGTTTTTTCAAGCATATGAACAAGGTCAGACCTTTACGATCCTGTCACTTTTTACTGTATCCATCATAACATGCTAGAAGTAAGAAAAGGTCTGACCCTTTCTTACTTTCTGTTAGAATTCCACTATGGTTAAAGGATTTTGGGAAAAGATAAAAAGACCTATTTTTGCCTTGGCGCCTATGTATGATGTAACAGACATTGCTTTTAGAGAAATTGTTACGGAAGTATGCCGTCCGGATGTGTTTTTCACTGAATTTGTAAATTGTGACCACTTGTGTTCTGAAAAGGGCCAGGAAACTGCTCTTAAGATTCTTAGGTACACCCAAAACCAACGCCCCATTGTGGCTCAAATTTGGGGAATTAACCCGAAAACTCATTTTGAGGCTGTAAAAATCATAAAAAACCTAGGTTTTGATGGGATAGACATAAACATGGGTTGTCCACAAAAAGCAGAAATGAAAACGGGTGCTTGTGCAGCACTAATTGAAAACGAATCTCTAGCTAAGGAGCTTATTGAGGCTACAATTGAAGGGACGGGAGATTTGCCAGTAAGTATAAAAACCAGAACAGGAATAAAAAAACATGATACTGAACGTTGGGTCAGGTTTTTACTTCAATTTGATATTTCGGCAATTTCCCTTCATGGGAGAACTGCAAAACAAATGTCCAAAGTTCCAGCAGATTGGGATGAGATTAAAAAAGCTGTGGAACTTAGAAACTTTCTTAACAAAGACATCTTGGTAATTGGTAACGGGGACGTAATAGGCTTGGATCATGGTAAAAAGTTATGTGAAAAATACTGCACAAACGGCTTTATGATTGGAAGGGGAATTTTTGAGATTATAAGTAATTTACCAAAAGAACAAAAACTAGATTTGCTTAAAAAACACTTGGAATTAGCTAAAAAACATGAAATATATTTCCCAAAGCTTAAAAAGTTTTTTAAAATTTATGTTTCTGGGTTTGACGGGGCAAAAGAAATGAGGCAAAAGATAATGGAGGCAAAAAGCTCTATAGAAGTGAAAAAACTCTCCGAAGAGAGCTTTTTCAGTGTCCCTTGAAACCGAAGTTTCTCGGGACAAGCGTTAATTTACATAATAATTCTAGGTTTGTCAACCCCTATTTTTAATACCCTTCTGGGTGAAGTATCCACTCGGGACCTGGTTCGTTTGATTTAATGTTATTGATCAAAAATTCAGCCACTTTCTCTGGTGTTAAATAACACTTCCCAGTCTCCTCACACCTTCTATCTCTATCTTCTTTGCTCATTGGCCCAAAATTAGTGAGCACACTACCCAAGTTAAAGTAAATAGTTGTAATATCCTCAAAATCCAAACTCATACTCAAAGACATTCCCCTTAACGCAGATTTTACAGTGTTATACCCCACCCTTCCTTTAATAGGTTTAGTACTACATCCAGATCCTATATTTACTATATATTTAGGCAAAAGTTCCTTAATAAGTATAAAAGGGGCGTTTAGATCAATATCTATAGTTTTGTACCACTCCTTGTAGCTTATGTCTTGAATATTTTTGTAAAATCCCACCCCCGCGTTGTTGATTAAGATATCAATTTTATCTAGCCTTTTAGCAAATTCGGTAATAGCAAGTGTGTCTGAAAAATCTACTTTATGATAATTAGGTAAGTCTGCGTCTTGGTTGTCTGTAAGGATCAGATTTGCATTTTCCTTGTGAAGTGCCTCAACAAAGGCGCTTCCAAGCCCTCCCAAAGCTCCGGTTATTAAAATATTTTTGCCAGGCAGATCCACAATAGTATTGTATCAAAAGCTACTCATAAATATAAACAGGCATGCCTATTTTGGCCCAGTCAAAAAGCTCTAAAGAGTCCTCATCTGTGAGCTGAATACATCCTCCAGTTGCTGGGCTACCCATGGTATTTGGGTTCCTTGAGTAGATATTTCCTGCCCCGTCCATGTGATACGGAATTGCGTGTAATCCAAACAAGTAACCATTAATTCTCCCCACCGGTAAGTAATTTGGCATATACCAAGCGCCGAAATAAGAAATAGTCATTTTTTGCTTGCCAAGCACTCTATGATTTCCTGCAGGCGTTTCCCAAGTCAATCCTGTTGAAATAATATATGTTTTAACTAGTTTTCCCTTTTCAAATCTATATAAACGCTGCTGAGATTTAACAATTTCTAAATATTCCTCATGCAAAGAACCATCCGATACTGGTTTTCCCTCTAAGGGCAATATTACTGCGTTGTTTATTTCATAATTTGCCGCTCTAAAGAGCATTGCCCTTTGAATGGCCTCAACAGCTTCTTTTTTAAGAATCTGGACCTGTTCCGTTTCATATATTTCCTGCAACTCACTGAGATATTTTTCTACTTCTTCTGCGCTAATAAAACCATGTACGAACCCCTCCTTTACGTCTGTGGTAACAAACTTCTCTACAGTTTCTTTGGGGATCCACAACTTATTTCTGCCATACTTAATCAACATGGGGTGAGTAATTTTAGGTATAAAAGCAGTGGTAACCCCCTCCTGTCTTTCGGTTTCATCCCAAGTATCAATTCCCAGGCTAATTTTTATTGGCCCTTGTGTAAAATATTCCAAAATCTTGCTTTTTGAATTAAGTTTTTTTCTATCTATAGTGATTTTTGCCTGGGGGCTTAATGCTCTAAATGAGTAATCCTCAAAGGATATAATATTGTTTTGAGTCAAAAATCTTAAACTGCTTTCTAGACCCTCCAAATAAGCTTCCATTATCTGTGAATCAAACTCAATTGCGTCCTCTATATTTGGTTTTTTCCTAAACTCTCCCTCACAAAAAAATCTAATGTATTTTAGCGGGCAGGTTTTTGTGAATTCTTCTAAAACCCCCTCGTCTATAGAAACCCCCAGCTCTTTTAAAGAGGTGGCTTGGCTAGTGCTTTTCAGAGATAAATATATTGGTTCGTTAAGTTTTGAATACAATATTTCGCTTCCTTCCGAAAGAGTTTTTCCTCTAAGATCAATCTCTCCAAATTTTGCTTCCTTAGTAAAGAATGTTTCCGAAGCGCCTAAAGAAGTAAATAGATAAGAATAAAGGATAAGGTTAACGATTAGAAGAACGGGCAGCAGTTTTTTCAGGGACATATCTAAATTTTAACATGTTCTGTGGCAAGATCTTCTCTCAACTCTTTTTGAGGCATTTTGATTTTGCGTGGAACTGTTAGTAAGGCGGTTACAGAAGTAGCAGCAACAATCACCCCAATTACCCCAAAAGTATTTTGCAGAGGCATTAATGTTGCCAAACCACCAAAAAATATTGGACCCAAGATATAGGCTGAATTGACCGCCAGTTGGTGAATTGTAACCATATCGTTACCCGTGGAACCAAGTCTCGCCACGAAATCTTCAAAAAGGGCGTTTAGTAAAACCCAAGATATACTATATGTTGTTGCTGCAAAAAGCACCGAAAGAAGAAGGATATATATGTTGTTTGTAGAAGCGGTTATAAAGAGGATGATCCCAGAAAGAAGGCCAGAAATGAACATGGTTCTCTTTTTTCCCAACCTAAAGTAAATTTTGTCTGCGATCAGCCCGCTGTATATTCCTGGTACAGCATAAATAATTATTAGAAGGCCTCCTAGATATGAAACTTTTTTTAACTCTTCTGATAAAAGTATTCCCATTGTCCAAAAAGACACATCTACTAAAACTAAAACGAACCCAAAAACAAATATTTGCCAAATTCTTCCAAATAAGGTTTTCAAAATTTCAAACTCGATCTTTGTGGATTTACGAACATTTTTAATTGGTAGTTCCCTTTTTACTTTCATAGCTAGGTTTTTTAGTACTAAATACATAAAGATAGCTATAACGGATGATAGAATCGCTGCAAAGAGAGGGAACCTATCGGATATTTTTAATAGGAAAAACACAATTGTTGGACCAATAACATATGCTAGGGCCTGAGACATAATTAGTTTTGCCCAGGCTCTTGTGTGTTCTGGAATTGGAAGAAATCTGTGCACAAAATTAAATTTAGAGAAGTCCCTGAATTCGTAATATATGGACCAAATCACCATTCCTAGTAAAAATACGGGTAAAGTGTGGGGCCCAAATAGAAAGAGTATTGGGAAAAGAAGTGCAAAGATCACCATTATGGAAATATAAAATCTGTAGTTCTTTTTCGAGAGGTTTCTTGCAACAATAAGGTCAATTAGGATTCCAGCAGTGGAAGAGACTGAAAGAATAAGACCTACAATGAGGGTGTTGTCAAATACCTTGTTTATATAAACTGGGGAAACATAAGCCATTATGGAGTCACTAATGGTGACAAAAAGTATGAGTAGAGCAAATATCCACACTAGCCTATTAGGTTTCATTGTTTAATGATACAGGAATGACAAATGGTGGGCGAGGAGGGACTCGAACCCTCAATCCCGAAGGAACACTACGGTTCGTCTTGCTGCGCAAGGCGAACGTTACAATGTGGTGGGTACGGTGGGAGTCGAACCCACACCTCCGAAGAGACACGGTTCTAAGCCGTGCGCGTATACCAGTTCCGCCACATACCCACAACGTTGTAACCTTCTAAAGCCGTGCGCGTATACCAGTTCCGCCACTCGCCCCTGGAACTGCCTGTTATTTTAACATTTTTACAATCCTTTGGAATTGGAGGATATTGACTGCTCAAGCTGTCAATGACTCATAATTTTGGGGATTTGTAGTTTTGGATCATTTCTCCAAAGTACTCTACCCCTCCGCACCAAGACCCATCTGATGGGGGTGTGTATGTTCGCATGATTTCACAAAGATTAGTTATTCCTTGAGAGTAAAATTTCTTTCCCATGTATTTTGAAACTGTACTAATAGCGTGCTCGTAACTGTCAAATTCAAAAACTTGATTTCCCCACACTCCCCAACCAAACAAATTGTAGGTTTCAGGACCGTTTTCCTCTATGCTTGGTGTGTTTTTACCACAACCTGATTCTTGAAAGGATAAAGCAGCAAGTAACCAATAAGGAATCTCGTTTACCTCGGCCTCTTCAACAAAAACCTGACCGTAACCTTCAAGTGGGCATCTATAAAATGCAAAAACACTGTCTATTCTCTTTGCCTTTGAATCAATAAGACCTACATTATAGTCAACTCTGTCCAAAGTCAGTGGTTTTAACGAAAAAATAGAATATTTATCTACCACTTTAGTGGAAGCTTTTGAGATTGGAATCTGAAAAATAAAAACCGAGAAAACTATGAATAAACTCACAACTCCGAGGGCGAAGTTTGTTAATAAAGATTTATTGGAAAGGAGTTCTTTTACTGGATTTAATTTCACAATAGATGTGTCAAATAGGGAGGAAATCTTTTCTTTCTCCATTATTAAAGTTTCTATTTTGGGTGTTTTTTCTAGCAGGTTTAGGGGCGTGCCCTTGAACTTGAAGAAGTTGCTGCTCATGTGACTTAGGTTAACATATCTGGTTAATTATTCAAGAATGACAGTGTATGACGAGTTATTTCCCCAACCTGTTATTTAGTGTAGAATTGCAATGTTTACAAGGTGTCTAGCTCACTTTGTTCGTCGGGGTGTGGCGCAGTTGGTAGCGCGCACGGTTTGGGACCGTGAGGTCCTCGGTTCAAGTCCGAGCACCCCGACCATCTATAATTTAGAAATCCAGTCAGAAAGAACCAAATCAAAAGGTTCGGATTCGTACACTAATCTAGAATTATTAATCAAGTCAATCACATGAATTTTAATTGAATAAATACACTCACTATCAATGTCACAGGCTGGAGATTCTTCATCATGTTTATGGATAGTTCTGGAAAACTCTGAAACCACAAAAACATCATTACTTAAAAAATATGCTCTATCAAAGTAACAATTAGCTCTAACGGAACAATCCACTACCCTAGCATCAATAATCTTGTCATCCCTCACACCATAAAAATGCACCTCATTGGCTTCATACCCATCCCTTTCCTCACTTCTATAATCTATATATAACCTATCACTAGGGGAAAATATGACTTTTTTGAGATTTCTGTGTATGTCTATGTTTTCCCAGTACTCTTGTTCATAATCTTCAAAATCAAAAACCTTCATCCACCTTGTATTGTAAATCTCATTTTCTTCCACTAACCTAAATTCATCCGCATCAATCTCTGTTAGTCCTTTATTTTTCAAATTGGTAATCCAGCGTTGAAACCCCTTGAATTCTTCCACTTTCTCCGGAATTTTTGAACGATCCACGGAAAGATTTCTGTGTACATTGATTCCAGCCCCAGCTACTACTAACCCAAAAATTATAAAGACCAGTACCTTGTCTAACCTACTCATATGTTTATGTTATCACAAATTTTAAAGGTCAGACCTTTAATAAAGATGTATAATACATTGTACTTGTATGAAAAAACACAAATCTCATAAAGGTCAGACCTTTGTTTTACTCTATAGAAAGTTTGCCAAGCCGTTACTGAAATTTTTGTTAAAAAGGTACAACCTTCCCCTATCTGAGGCAGAAGAAATTGCACAGGAAACTTGGGTTGCAGCGTATAAGAGTTACCATACTTTTGAAAACAGGTCTAAGTTTTTTACTTGGCTTTGCAAAATTGCAATGTGTAGGACTGCAGATTATTATCGTAAGTTTGTAAATAGAAAGTCTGGTTTAATTTCACCTTCTTTGGAAAAGTTAAATAACCTAGTTTCTTCTGAACTTACGCCCGAAGAGGAGTTTTCCTTATTAGAGGTAAAGAGAAACGTGAAAAGAGGGCTTAGGTTACTACCTGAAAACTATAAAAAGGTTTTAATATTGCGCTATTATTATGATTGTTCTTACGCAGAAATTGCAAAAGAACTAAGGATTTCAGTCAGAGCTGTGGAAGGACGTTTATACAGAGCCAAAAAAGAACTAGCGGTTGTTTTAGCTAGAGATTAAATTTAGTGGCTGGGAAGACAGATTAGTGAGTGGGTGCTCATAACCTCATATATACCCAGCCACTTATTAAATTTTAATCCCCCTCATTTCTTTTTTCCTTTTTCCTCACCCTTGCTCCCGTTTTCCATTTTAATTTTGCTTTACAGTGGGGACATATTTCAGTAGTAATATTTGGAGCTCCGAGGTAACCACCACATTCTGGACAACATGCAATACTCGCCATAACTTCAACCTCCTTTGGTCAACAACTCACCTGTTTATTAATTTAGTATATTTATTTTTATAACGTGGGATTTATGCAACTATTACGTTTTTGGCGGAGTATTATGAACGATGTTGCGAACTTTTTTTTAATTCCTGGATTACAGTTTTAAGCACTTTCCTCGGATTTTTATGAGTGGTATCAATGCTCAACGAAAAATTGTTGCTAACTAATGGGTCTAATATCACATCAAAATATCCTTTATAGTTTTTCTTAAAACGATTGAGTTCTTTTTCAGCTATCTTGTCTCTTTTAGTTTTTCTCTTTATTAGTTCATCTAAATCTGCGTGTAGTTCTATTATTGTAAAGTTATTTTCATAGAATTTTGTAACCCATCCCTTATCCAACCAAGAAATAACATAAAGTATATTATTTTTATTAATAACCTTGCTGTTTGTTAATTCAAAATACTTATCAATAATCTCCTCGTTCTTTGGCCAAATACCATTGTTATTACTTATAACTTCCTCATCCGCCTCAATAAGATTAAGATTAAAGAAATTTGCTATATCTGGTGCAATTGTGGATTTACCACAGCCTGTTAAGCCTAAAAGACAAACTTTCATATGTAAGATTATATCAGTTCGACTTTACCACCCTCTACTCAAAAACTGACACTTGTTTTTAGTTGTTGTTATAGGAAATAAAATTTGGTGGGCGGGGAGGGAGTCGAACCCTCACGTCCATAGGACAGCAGATTTTAAGTCTACCGCGTCTGCCATTCCGCCACCCGCCCGGGTAACCCCTGAATTATACAATAAGATAAGGGGAAATATTAAACTAACCTTTTTTGAATACTCTCCAGATCCGGATTTTTGATCTTTTCAAACTCCCAAATGGTTCCCCCATCATTTTTGTATCTTGGCACCACATGCAAATGAAAATGCATAACCTCTTGGTGGGCAGCTTTTTCTGTTGATTGAACCAAATTAACCCCATCTGTTTCCAGGTTATCCTTCATTTTTAATGCAATGCTCTGTGCAGCAGACGTTATATCTACAAGTAGGTCTTTTGGAATATCGTATAAATTTACGTAATGTTTTTTTGGAATGACTAATGTGTGGCCCCTGGTTACCGGGGTAATGTCTAAAAACGCAAAGACGCTGTCGTTTTCATATATTTTATAACTTGGAATTTCGCCCTTTATAATTTTGCAAAAAATACAATCATCCATATGTTGAGTATATCAAATAGAAAAGGTAAAATACCTACTGTTACAGGCCCCAGTAGCTCAGAGGATAGAGCAGTGCCCTTCTAAGGCAAAGGTCGGGGGTTCGATTCCCTCCTGGGGCGCCATACTATGACCTTTTCTGTAGTAATACCAACAAAAAATGAAGAAGAATTTATTGGAAATTTGCTTGAAAGCATAAAATCCCAAACGCTAAAGCCAAAAGAAGTTATTGTAGCAGATGATTCCACGGATAACACCAGAAAAGTTGCTAGGAAATATGGGGCCGAAGTTGTTCAGGGGGTTTCAGATGGCAGGATTGGTTTAGGTAGGAATTTAGGCGCAAAGCATGTAAAAGAAGATTTTATTGTTTTTTTAGATGCGGACGTTAAGCTAGACCCAGATTTTTTCGAAAAATCTTTCAAATACATAAAGAAACATAATTTGGATATTGCTACTTGTTTGATGGCCCCCTATGGAGACGAAGATATATCCGAACTTGTTAATCTTGCCTATAAGGTTTTTAACACTATAAAACTTTCCACCTCTAAACTACCAAAAGCTTTTGTAGATAATGGCGCATGCATAATTGTAAAAAGAAAAGCCCTTGAAAAAGTTAAAGGTTTTAATGAAAATATGAAGTTTGCTGAGGATGTGCATCTTGTAAATAAGGTAAGAAAAAAGGGTTATAAACACAAAGTCATGCCGTACAAAATTTATATATCAACGCGAAGGTTTTTGGGAAGGGATTACAAGGATTTGGTTAGGTTGTTAATTACAGTTCTTAAATTGGGAATAGCACTTTATGCTGGAAGAGAGGTTTATAAAAAACTCGATAAGAAAACAAGTAAACGCTATTTTGCTAATAAGAAGGATTGAAATAAAACTGTGATAAAATTACCTCGTTTATGCGGCGGTCTGACTCACTATGTTCGTCAGCGCCCTCGCTTTGCTCGGTCTAATGTTCAGTTGGTAGAATGAATGCGTTATGCGGCGGTAGTTCAGTTGGTAGAATGTCTCCCTTCCAAGGAGAAGGTCGCCGGTTCGAGTCCGGTCCGCCGCTCCACTTAGTGTTTCTTCAAAAGTTGGTTACGTTTCTTTTTATACTCCCTCTCACTAATTCTTCCTCTTTGCACCAACTCCCTTAAACGTTTTAAGGACTTTTCAAAATCAACTACCTTTTTTGTATGTCCTGTGTGTTTTGACTTTTCTTTTACGTGGGCCTGGTAAATTTTCCCATCTATAATATCCTTTGCCTTTATGGCATCTTTCTTTGGCACAAAAGTGACCATTACGTGATCTCCACTAGAGTTGACTATGTCAATATGAGCAAAAAACAATATTAATTTCCTTAAATTTACCTGAACAACATGGTTGTAAGTTATGGAAAATTCTTCGTGTGAAAGAAGGTGGCGTTTTTTGTAAACGAGCTTGTCCGAATAAATAAAAAGTTTGGGGCGAAAGATCATTCGATTGAAAGAACGGTTTCCAAATAATTTAAGCAGAAGTACGGACATGGCTTAATTTTAGCACGTGATATACTTTTTTTATGACATATGACCTAATAATTATTGGTAGTGGGCCTGCGGGATTCACTGCTGGTATATATACCTCTCGCGCTAATATGAGCACCCTCATTATAGGAGGGAATCCATCAGGGGGTCAGCTTGCAACTACAACTGGAGTGGAAAACTTCCCAGGCTTCCCGGAAGGAATTATGGGACCTGATTTGATTAACAGTATGAGAAAGCAAGCTGAAAGATTTGGTTCCGAAATAATTGACAAAAATGTAATCTCCATTGAAGGGAATTTTAGTACTGGTTTCAAGGTGAAAACTGAAGATGGTGGAGAGATTGAAAGTAGTGCTGTTCTAGTTTGCTCTGGTGCTTCTCCAAAATGGCTTGGCCTAGAAAGTGAGCAACGTTTGAGAGGCAAAGGTGTTTCTTCTTGTGCAACCTGTGATGGGTTTTTCTTCAAAGATAAAGTGATAGCAGTTATTGGTGGAGGTGATGCAGCTATGGAAGAATCCCTTTTTCTAACAAAATTTGCAACTAAGGTTTACGTCCTGATTCGAGGAAGTGAAGAAAATATTAGAGCTAGCAAAATTATGCAAGACCGTGCCCGAGCCAATCCAAAAATTGAATTTATGTGCAATACAGAAGTGCAGGAAGTTTTAGGTAATGATTCAGTGGAAGGCTTACGTGTTGTTAATAACCAGACAAAAGAAGAAAAAACAATGAGTGATGTAGGGGGTATGTTTGTTGCTATTGGACATAAACCCAGCTCCGAATTTTTAAAGGGTTTTGTAGATTTGGATGAAAAGGGATATGTAAAAGTAATAGAAAATACGAAAACTTCTAAGGAAGGTGTTTTTGCAGCTGGAGATGTAGTGGACTATAGATATCGTCAGGCGGTTACAGCAGCGGGTTTTGGTTGCATGGCTGCGTTAGATGTAGAGAAGTTTTTATCCCAAAAATAGAGGGCAGGTTTTATGTTTTTGGTTAAAAACAGATTTTCTGCCCCCTCAGTGTGACTACTTTGAAAGACGTCTAAAAAATGTGATTTCTCCAGAACCACCGCCCCCAATTACATAACCCCACTCTTCTCCATAAGCACAGAGAATCTTTTTCAATTCCTCAATTTTTTCCAGTGAGGAAGTGGGATCCTTTTCGATTCTAATTTGGCCATACGGGAACCCCTCCTTTTTTACTAATAACAGGCTTTTGGGGGATTCGATTAAACCCCTGACTGCCCAAATGGCGGCATCTATTGAGCCGAATTTAACAGGTTTTGCCATTATTTTCTCCTTTACCTTCGTTCTCATCTTGTGTTTGTGTATAATATATAATAGATGCCCGCAAAAGTAAAATCTATATTGCTGAATAACAAGCTTTTAGTGGTTGTTTTCCTCATTTCCTTCATGTTACGTTTTTGGGGTCTTGGTTATTCTGATTTCTATGGCGACGAAACCAAAACCTTCTATTTAGACAAAACTGTTCCTGCAAGTGAGTTTTTCCTAAATCAACGCAAAGGCCCAATGCAATTTTTCATAGTTTGGGGTGTAGAAAAAGTAATTGGAGGTCACCACGAATTTTGGACTCGCCTACCCTTTTTCCTTGCTGGATCTGCCGCCGTAGTTGTTTTCTATTATGTAGTAAAAGAATTATTTAGCGAAAAAGTTGCCCTGGTTTCTACCCTATTATTCGGATTAAACGGTTTTTTTATTGCTTTTTCAAAAACAATTCAATACCAAAGCTTTCTACTTCTTTTTGGGCTACAAGCTGTATTTTTTGGTATTCGCTATCTCAAAATGAAAAGTAAAAAAGCTCCTTTCTATGCTGCAGCCTCAGGGGTGTTTATTGCCCTAGCTTACTTAAGTCACTGGGATGCTATATTTTTTGACCTGGTCCTTACTTATATTTTGATTCAGAAATATTTAAAGAATAGAAAATCTTTAAGGGAAATGGTTATTTATTTTGCCTTGCCCGCATTTATAATTGTAGGTATTTTTTATATACCCTATATTTTTGGGGGTTACCTGGAAACACATGTCCAAGATTATTTAGCTAGACGTTTGATAGGTAGTAATTTTGCCCATAATCTCAGTTGGTACACATTTTGGATTTATAACCCGAATGTTTTGTGGTTGTTCGTTTCAGCTTTTGTCCTCCCTTACTTCTTCAAAAAAACACAATGGCAGGGGCATCTTGTTATGATTTGGTTTCTCTCAGCTTTCATAGCCTTTGAATTCTGGTTTTCTAATCCAGGAACACATATCTTAAACTACGTTTTGCCCCTAACAATTTTAGCTGGAATGGGAATAGTTAGTATTTATGAATGGATACAAAAGAGAGTTTTCAAGAACGCCTATGGTATTTGTATTCTATTTTTGCTTTTTAGTATTTTTATGGTGGACATAATAGTGTTTGGAAGTGATGGATATCCTTGGAAATCAAATAAGGTTGATAAAAAATACCACCTCTTTTTATATGGGTTTAACTATAATAGAGGGTGGAGGCAAATTAGAGATTATTTTAATAAGTTAGATGGGGTACGAGGAATCTGGACAAATGACAATGATACTATTGCAGAATACTATCTAAGAGAAGTTGACTACACACCCCCAGGGTCAAATTTCATGCCTCAGTACTATGTTCATGTTTATAATAACCAGGAATTTCTACCCAATAATACCCAGAAATTTTACGATGAATTTTTGGTTAAATATGAATTACAAGAGGCATTTTATGTGCGTGATAAGATGCAGAGTGCAGTGTTTAAGTTGGCAGAAATAGAAGAAGACTCATCCCTATAATTAGAAATAAGTCTTCTTTAAACGTTTTGCCACCATGCATTGACGCTAAACCTTTCCCCTTTGGTATCGCACCAATGAAATAAATTAGGATCCTCCTCATCCTTGCAAAGTTCTGGAATAGCGCTGACTGCTTCCTGAACTTTTCTCAGGGGAACCCTTC
>JBHPHX010000009.1:0-18943 GCA_042571515.1 Patescibacteria group bacterium | reverse complement strand
TTCAAACCCTCTTCTTGAACGGTAGAAACTAAAGGATTTAGCAACACCAGAGGCAAAACCCCCACCCTTTGATTGAATTAGAACCAAACCAACCAAAAGAGATGAAACAACTACTTGTGTTATTTGCAATGCTTTTGTCATTAATACTTCCTTTTGCCCTCACAAAGCCAGTTGAAAAACCACATAAGAACCGTGATTAGTAAACTAGAAAACACCATTCCCCAGAGGGCTTCTAGGTGCTTGGATGGTAACACAAACCCAAAAATTATCAATTCAGAAACTAGGGTATCCTGAATCCCAAAATACGGTATAAACAAAGTAAAAATGTAGGTAGCGATTAGGGTTAGTAAAAAACTCATGAACAAAAAGCCGGTTTTCTTTGTGGGCAGGGAAACAAATTTTAGCAGGGGTCTTAAAAAGAAGTGTAAAACGGATAAGCCCAATACATACAAAAGAAATGCGCTGGGATCTCCAAAACTAAATCCCCCAATCACATACTGAGTAATCCTTACAGAGAGATACATTAGTAAATACATTCTTAAAGAACTTTTCATATGTTTATTTTACCCGAATTTTACGTAATCTTAAAAGGTGGTGGTATCTTTGAGCAAAGCGATGTGCCTCATCACGTAATTTAATTAGCAAATTTAGCCCTTTATTTCCTTTTGGAAGTTTTAATTCCTCAAATTTTTCACCTTTTTTAAAAACAATTCTTTCGAATCTTTTTGCTAAACCAATTACTACTATATCTGGTTTTAAGTTAAGTACAGTAGACACTTGCCCCTTACCACCATCTAACACTATTAAATCAGGTTTTTCCCAATCATTTCTTTTTAAACGGCGTTGTAGTACTTCCTTCATCATCCCAAAATCATCTGGCGTATCTTTAAACCTAATTTTGAAACGTTTGTATTCAGATTTATCTATAACCCCATCTTTTGCCACTACCATGGAACCTACAGCTTCTTTACCAGAAATTGTTGAGATATCGTAACACTCTATTCTTCTGGGGATTTCTGTGAGAATGGGGATACTTGCTACCAATTCGTCCATAGCTTCGCTTGCTAAATCTTCCATTAAATTTGGATTTTCAATGTATTTATCAGCAGATCTAAAAGTGGATCTAACATATTCAAACTTTTTTAAAATATCTCTAAATTGTGCCGCTTTCTCGTATTCAAGAGACTCTGAAGCTTCATTCATGCTTTTTTGAACTTCCTTAATAAGAAGGGAGCCTTTTCCAGAAAGGAGTTTTTTAATTTTTTCTATATCTTTTTTGTACTTTTCTTTGGAGACATTACCAATACAGGGGACTTGGCATAGGTTTATCTGACCATATAAACAGGGTCTATTTATCTTTTGATATAGATTAAATTTGGAAAATGAGCAATCTTTGTAGGGAAGAACTTTACGAATAACTTTAATAACGTACCTTGCCGTTCCAGAGTCTGTGTATGGGCCAAAGGAAATGTCTTTTTTTTGTAAATCAGTTTTACGAGCGGTTAATATGCGGGGAAATCCCGAAGAATCATTTCTAATTACAATATACAGGTGGGATTTGTCATCTTTAAGGGTAATGTTGTATTTGGGACGATGTTTTTTAATTAATTCTGCCTCTAAAATGAGGGCCTCAAGCTCTGATTCGGTAATTACTATTTCAATGTCGTTAATTCTGGAAACTAGAGCTTGGGTTTTTGTACCAAGTTTTATGGTTTTTTGAAAGTATGAGGACACTCTTCCCCTAAGTATCTTAGCCTTCCCAACGTATATAACTTTATCTTTGGAGTTTTTAAATAGATACACGCCCGGTTTTTTGGGTAGTTCTTTTATTTTTTGTTTTAACCTTGGATTTTCCACATGCGTATTTTAACATTACCAATAAAAAGGCGGATGTTCTCCTATTCCATCCGCCTAGATTAAATCTTTCCATTAGGTACCAAATAGCCACGGGGCTTCCGGAGAGAGTAGGCATGACCCAAGTCCCGCTAGAAGAAGTATAACCCCAAGGATAAGAATTACCATATTAGGGGTTTTCGAGGGAATACCAAATATCCAAATAACATCGGTCCCTAAATATATAACTACTACACCAATCAGTATGGCTGGAAGACCATAGGCTATCATAAGAGATTGTCGGGCCAGAAGTGGACTAAAAGCCGACATTATTATCCCAAAAACACTCAAGAGTATTGAAAGTATAACCAGGGGCTTTATACTATAAATACTTGCCCTGCGAATAATTGCGGATCGCCTGTCCTTGCTCGAAATTGTCTTTATCATAAACAAGTAGAATACAGCAGAAGCAAATCCTAACCCTACCATTACCAAACCTATCAATAAAATCACAAATCCAACATTCATCACACACCTCCTCATCTAAGTGTTTATTGGTTCACAAAAAACTTACAATATACTCGAGTATACGAAAGAGAATCGCCAATACCACTATAAATACCATTGTCTTAATAAAATTCACCACTTCACTTTCCTCCAATCACTCTAAGCTCTAATATTAGTTGTAGGATAATGGAAAAAAGATACTTTTGCAAATAGGGGTCGGACCCGTACGGGTCCGACCCCTGAAACCACGGCCTTAGAAATTTCCCACAGTGAAAACGAATACCGTTCTTAGCATGTAAAACTATGTAAAGGTTCCCTGACATATAGTCACAACATTTAAGAAAAATTTTCCTATTAAATCAACGAGTCTTTGCAAATGGTAGAATACGGGGTATGAAAAAAGCGATAGCCTTTTTGTTAATCTTACTTGCCTCAACAAAACTAACATTTGCAGAAGAACAATTTCAAACCAAATACGATGTAATATACGAAATCCAGGAAAATGGGGAAACCCACGTAACCCAAAACATCATTCTCACAAATCAAAGGGACGATGTTGTAGCCACAAACTATTCCTTAATTTTAAAACACATAGAACCTTTTGGTGTAGAAGCCCAAGACACAGGAGGAAAAATGGATATTGCACAAGAAACTGATGGGGACACAAGAATCATCAAGGTAGCCTTTAATCAAAGTATCATTGGAAAAGGCCGTGGAAACGAGTTTAGTATAAGCTATAAAACTAATAATATAGCCACAAAAACCGGTAAAATATGGAATCTAAACATCCCTAAAGTAGCAAATTTATATACTATAAAAGATTACACAGTCGCCCTAAAAGTACCCAGATCTTTTGGTCCAATGATATTCATCTCCCCCAAGCCAGAAGATAAGAAAAAGGAAGGAGATTTTTATGAATACTATTTCGAAAGAGAAGATCTAGAAAATCAGGGTATCTCTGCAACATTTGGGGAGTTTCAGGTTTTAAATTACAAACTAATTTACGAACTAAAAAACTTAACCCCCTTATCTACAATTCAGGAAATTGCACTACCCCCAGATGTTCCAAATTACCAACAAGTCAGACATGCCAAACTAGAACCCTCGCCAGACGATATTTTTGAAGATGGAGATGGAAACTTGATTGCCCAATACAAAATTGACCCACAGGAAGAATTGGAAGTAAAGTTAATTGGAAGTGTAAAGGTAGTTGGTAGACAAATAAATCCCAAGTCTGGGGGAGAATTTGATGAGCTTCCTTTAGATCTTGTTTCAAGATACACAAAAGAAGATAAGTTTTGGGAAACGTCCTCCTCAGAAGTACAAACTCTGAAAAACAAGCTCTTTGACGAAGAACTAAACGTAACCCAAAATGCCCAAAAAATTTATGACTATATAACTAGTAAATTTAATTATGATTTTGAAGTTTTAACAAAAGATTATGTTGAGAGATTTGGGGCCCAGAAAACATTACAGAATCAAGGTTTTGGAGCATGTATGGAATTTACGGATTTGTTTATTGCCACAGCAAGAGCAATGGGAATTCCCGCAAGAGAACTAAACGGGTACGCAATAAGTGGTGAGGGTGGAGAAAACCTACCCATCTCCATCAAACTAGAAGGTGGAGACAAACTTCATTCCTGGCCAGAATTTTATGACCCAAACTTTGGATGGGTAGTTATTGACCCAACTTGGGGAAATACATCTGGCTTAGACTACTTTACAAAACTAGATACAAACCACTTTGTTTTCTCAATAAAAGGTATGGACTCAGAAAAACCATTTCCTGCGGGATCTTATAGAATCTCTTCCAACAACAATAAGTTAGTTCATGTAGATTTTACTCAGGACGGTGAAGGCATTGATTTTTCTGATCATCTAACTTTTTACAAAACCTTTAGCTTTAAACCAGGACATAACCGTTATTTGGTAACAAATGTTGGAGGAACATATGTACAAGATCCAAAAATACTCCCCCATCAAACAAAAATAGTATATTTACCGAAAAACCAAACAGAAATAGAAATTGTTTTGACTGAAAACAAACCAAAAATGGCAAACTTCACAACCCTTAAGGTTTTCGTTTCATTTCTCTTAGCGCTTGGCCTGTGTAGCTTTGCTTATTATCTAATAGTTGTGAAAGAAGTCCAGAAAAAATTACCTTTCCCCCGAGATCACCACCCTCAGGACCAAGATCCACAACATAGTCAGCGTTTGAAATAACATCCAGGTTATGCTCTATTACAATAACTGTATTTCCCCGAGAGGTTAGGCGTTTAACTATAGTTATTAGTCTCTCCAAATCAGCAAAATGAAGACCCGTTGTAGGCTCATCCAAAATATATAAAGTACTGCCACGGGTCTTTTTGGATAACTCCAAGGCTAATTTCACCCTTTGAGCTTCACCTCCAGACAAAGTAGGCGCTGGTTGACCTAGTCTGATATACCCCAAACCTACATCATGTATAGTCTGAAGCTTGCGCTTAATCGCTGGATGTTTATCAAAAAATTCGAGAGCCTCATCCACTGGCATTTCTAACACATCACTTATATTCTTGCCCTTAAAATGTATTTCCAAAGCTTCTCGGTTATACCTTTTTCCCTCACACACCTCACAACTGACATAAACATCTGGCATAAACTGCATTTCTATTTTTATTTGCCCCTCACCCCTACAGGCCTCACATCTTCCTCCCTTAACGTTAAAACTAAATCGGCCAGGTTTATACCCCCTAATTCTAGCCTCCTCTGTTTGGGCAAAAAGGGCCCTAATGTGATCAAATGTTTTGGTGTAGGTAGCTGGGTTGGACTTGGGAGTTCTACCGATAGGACTTTGGTCTATAGCTATAACTTTATTTAAAAACTCAGCTCCTTCAACCCCCTCATTTGGTAAGGGGCGCTCTTCATTTTTGAGTTTAAAGTGAGAACGAAGCTCTCTATAAAAGGTATCCATAATAAGTGTAGATTTACCACTTCCCGAAACCCCTGTAACACAAGTAAATCTACCCAAAGGAATGTCCAAATTGATATTTTTCAAATTTCTGCCAGTGGCTTTCTTCAAATTAACCCTTTTCCCACTCAATTCTTTAATAAGCCTGTGGTTTGCCTCTTCCTCTAATAGCTGTTCTAAACGAATTTGCTCTTTGTGGCCGTTTTGACCAACTTTTTTCTTACCAGACAAATACTGACCGGTTAGTGATTCTTTGTGAGACATAATTTCCTTGGGAGATCCTTCTGCAACAACAAATCCACCTTTTTCACCCGCTCCAGGACCAAAGTCAAAAATATAATCACTTTCAAGCATGGTTTCTGCGTCGTGCTCTACAACAAGTACCGTGTTTCCTAAATCTCTAAGGTGTTTTAGAGTGGCCACTAACCTACCTTGGTCACGTTGATGCAAACCAATAGAGGGTTCGTCCAAAACATACAAGACGCCAGACAAGCCCGATCCAATTTGAGAGGCAAGTCTAATTCTTTGGGCCTCTCCTCCTGATAAATGTGCTGAAGCGCGCGCTAGGGTTAAATAATCTAACCCAACATCATTTAAAAATTTTAATCTATAATTTATTTCTTTTAGAAGTACCTCGGCAATTTGGTTTTCCCTACTCGTTAATTTTTTGGGAAGATCCTCAAACCAAGTTGCGCAATCTCTTACTGACAAATTTGTAACCTCAAAAATATTTAAGTTATCTACTACAACAGACATGGGCTCATCTCTAAGGCGGCTTCCTTTGCAAACCGGACATTTACTTCTTACCATATATTTTTCTATTTCATGGCGCATAAATTCAGATTGGGTTTCTTTGTGCCGACGGAGGAGGTTGCTTACAAGTCCTTCGAATCTTGTGCTGTAGGAATGAGTTTCCCCATCACTGCCTCTATAGGAAACCCTAAACTTTTTGCTATCGGGGGCTCCATACAACAAAATGTCCATAGCTTTTTTACTAAGCTGGTTAATAGGGGTATTTAGAGAGAAATCATACTTTTTGGCTACGGTTCTAATTTTGTTTCCGGTCCAAGTATTGTGGCTAAAAAGCTTGGACCAAGGGTAAAATCCACCTTCGGCTACAGTTAGTATGGGATTATATAGGGATTCTTCGTCTATTTCTAATTGGGTACCAAGACCATCACATTTTGGACAAGCTCCGTGGGGCGTATTAAAGGAAAATGTTCGGGGTTCAATTTCGGGGAGAGATAGATTACATTTTGGACAAGCAAAATTTTCTGAAAATAAGTGGTCATCAAATTTTTTGGGTGTTTCGGTAAAGTCAAAGTCTTTGTCTTTTACAATTGAGGCAACCACATTACCGTTACTCAACCTTAAAGCAGTTTCTACGTTTTGATATAGCTGGCTTTTTTGATCTTCTAAAGAAGTTTTATTTAAAATATGGCGAGAGACCAATCCTTCAATTGTATGTTTGTTGGTTTTGATAAGTGCAAAGTTTTCCTTGAGACTGCGGACATTCCCATCTATTCGGGCACGGACAATACCTTGCTTTTTTAAATTTTCAAATAATGCAGAATACTCCCCTTTTCTATCTTTTATTATGGGGGAGAAAAGCATGAGGCGAACTCCACGTTTGGATTTAAACTCAGGTTCTATTTTAATTTGATCTACAATTTGGTCTGTTATTTCTTGGGCCGATTGGCGTTGGATTTCTCGACCACATTCCGGACAGTGTGGATGTCCCACACGGGCAAAGAGCAAACGAAGGAAGTCGTACACTTCTGTGATTGTTCCTACTGTGGATCTTGGGTTTTTGGAAGTGGTTTTTTGGTCAATAGCAATTGCAGGGGCGAGTCCTTCGATGCTGTCGGCATCAGGTTTATCCATTACACCCAAAAATTGTCTCGCATATGCCGATAGACTTTCGACATATCTTCGTTGGCCGTCGGCATAAATTGTGTCCATGGCAAGTGAAGATTTCCCACTTCCAGAAACGCCCGTGAACACCACGAATTTGTTTTTGGGTATGGCTAAATCAATGTCTTTGAGGTTGTGCTGCCTAGCACCTTTGATAATAATGTGGTCTAGAGCCGATTTTGTCACAAAATATATGGTACGGTATTTCTTCGGGTGTGTAAAGAGAGAAAATAGGGGAAAAACAAAAGGCCCCGAGGTTGCATATGCAATTACCCCCAGAGCCTAAAAATCAACTATCTTCCAAAAGTTTCCGCTAACAAGCGAAATTCAAAATCCGTTAACGGGTATATAGAAATGACCACCTCCTCCGAATTTAAACCAAGAATCTGGTACAACTTATCCTTCTCAGCCTGGGATACATTCCCCTCGTGATAGTAAAACGCTTGATACTCCGTACCGAGCGGCTCACCAAAGTCATACGTCATTAACCACATATTTGGCCACCAGATGTCGTATGCCTCCGGATCCATCATCTTTCCGGACTCATCAAAGATCCAAAGTAGATATTTACCTGTGTTCCAGTTTTCCATATCTGGACCCCCAATTAAAGGCATCCACATATTCTGCCTGTCCTGAACACAAGAATCTTCCTTATAGGAGTATCCTCGGTACACATAGCCTTCATATTCCCCCACAAGCCAGTCAGGCTTGTTGGAACAGTGGTAAGTGTTTGCTTTCCACCCAAGAATGGCCTCCATATATGCAACATCTTCACCAAAGGGGGTTAACCTGTCAACATATAACCTCCCCCGCAAGGCTGACTCGTGGATCTCCAAAGTATCACCTTGCTCCAAAACTGCGCTCTGAACTTCACTTATAGCAGTCTGGTGGTCCAAAACCTCGCCCTTAAGATTACTAAGGTCTGTGGCTACAAAACCATATGTAACCACGTTTAGGGTACCGATATAGGAAGTGAATTCAGAAAGTTCCCTATTGAGAATTGCAATTTCACCTTCAAGATCTGAGATCTTGCTTTCTGTGTTGTTCTCAAACCCATGGAGCCTAAAGACTACAGCTCCCAGAGCCAAGACAATAAGCACTAGAAAGGTCATTAAAAAACGCCAAAAATTCTTGCTCATTTTATTCTCCTTTTAGTTATTTGGTTATAGTAATGGGAATCAATTGCCCCGATTATACTATAGGTCGTGGAATTAGTAAAGGGAAAACAAAAGGCCCTGAGGTTGCGTGTGCAATTATCCTCAGGGCCTACAAAATTTATTCACTCTGGTGACTGAGAGGGGGCGGAGTCGCCGGGTTGGGATGTAAACAGAGATTCGTCAGAGACACCCGGAACCACCTCGTACCCATTTCCTTGCTTGGCCTTTATTACAGAATAGGGCTGCTGGCCGCTAGCAAGTTTGTGATTATTCGCAAAGGTCCAAGCCACCAGCTTGGCCTCCTCTAACAATTTTGTCTTCATTTCAATCCTCCTCCTTTCATTAAAAATCGGGGTAATAAGGGTTATTAATTAAGCCAGTTATGCTATAAACTATAGGGTTTGTAAAGAAGGTGATTAGTCCTTATCCTTGTCATCATCGTCTTTATCGTCGTCTTCGTCCTCATCCTTTGGACATAAGGTAGCCGGGACTTTACTACCCTTTATAAAAACCTCACTCCGACCGCACTCCTCATCATACTTTGCAAAAATACCATCCGGACGCTCCATTTCCTCATTTGGCTCATTTTTCAACACTTCATTTGTAATCCTATTCCACATTGGGGCCGCTCCAGTAACTCCAGAAGCCAAATACCTATGTAGCGGTGTATTATCATTATTTCCAACCCAAACCCCAACTACATAACTTGGTGTGAACCCCAAAGTATAATTATCTCTAATTTGGTCCGTGGTACCTGTTTTAGCAGCTACTTTTTTACCTGGAATCACCAAAGAATTATTCACACCAAATGCCGCAACCCGCGCATTATTATCAGAGAGGATATGCCAAATCAAATACGCTACCTCCTCCGAAATCACCTTTTTTTCTCCCTCCTCCTTATAAATCTCATACCCCTGACTATCCTTTATAGAGACAAAGGGCGTGACTTTCTTGTACTCCCCTCCCCTAGCAAAAGTCCCATAAACATTTGTTAAATCCAAAAGCCTCACCTCTTCCCCACCCAAAGTCACGGACAGGCCATAGGATCCATCAACATCCCAATTAGTTAATCCTAAATCCTTCCCAAGCTGCACAATATTTCTAGGACCTAATTTAGCTGCTAACCTAACTGCAGGAATATTTAAGGAATTGGACAGGGCTGTTCTCAAAGTCACAGTCCCTCTGTGTTTTCCATCATAATTTTTGGGGGTATATGGTTCTGATCCTGCAACACGAAAGGTAATGGGTTTATCCTCCACTGTGTTAGCTGGGGTATAACCCTCTCTAAAAGCTAGGGCGTAAGTAACTGGTTTTATAGAAGAACCAGGTTGGCGGTAACCACTAGCCACATCAAAAGCCCCCCAATTCTCTCTAAAATAATCTACAGAACCAACATAAGCCAATATACCCGCACTCCTAGCATCCAAGACAACTGCGGCACCATTGGAAATTAACAATCCTACGTTCTTCTCTACCTCTTCCCCAACAATATCCTGAACCTTATCATGTAAATCTAAATCTAAAGTAGTTTTTACAGTTAAACCTCCAAACTCTACAAATCTTCTTCCATACCTCTGTTCTAGTTCATTTCTCACAAGTGCTACAAAATGAGGAGCACGGATGTACTCTGTTTGCGGAGCAAACTCTAGCTTTTTCTCAAAAGCAGCATTTACACCACTTCGCGAAATCATTTCTAATTCGTACATCCTATCTAGTGCGTGTTTTTGGCGGGCTTTAGCAATTGAAATATCACCACCTAGGGGCGAGTAAGCACTGGGGGCTGAAGGTAATCCAGCTAAAAGTGCTGCTTCGGCCAAATCTATTTCCCATACATTTTTCCCAAAAAACTTTTGTGAGGCCGACTGAATCCCCCACGCTGTTCCACCATATGAAATATTATTCAAATACATCTCCAAAATCTCTTCTTTGGTATACATTGCCTCAACCAAAACAGATAAAACAATTTCTTTTGTTTTTCTTACAACCGTTCTTTCCGAAGTAAGCAAAACATTTTTAATTAATTGTTGGGTAATAGTGGATCCCCCTTGCAAATTGTCTTCTAACACAGTTTCCTTTGCCGCTCTAAACATACTTTTTACATCAAAGCCAAAGTGGCTATAAAAATCGTCATCCTCCACCGCCAAAGTAGCATCTATTACGTGTTGGGGAATTTTATCTAGTGTTACGGGCTCATACCTGCGGTCGACATAAATCTCATATAACAACCTACCTTTTTTATCCAAAATTCTGGTGGGTTGAGGAGGTTGTCTGATCATTAGAAGCTCGGGGTTGGGTAGTTCTTTAAACCAAGAGTAAATTTTATAGGGAGCAAAAATGAAAAATATCACAAAGGCTATGCCATAAAGAAACATTTTTATTTTACCTTCTCTTATTTGCTCGGCTTTAGTTTTACGCTTTTTCTTCTTTACTTTCTTTTTGCGTTTCTTTTTCTTCTTTTTCTCTTTTTTCTTTGGCTTTTTTATTAAGTCTTTGGAAAGAAATTCCATTAAGGCAGTGTGGTGTGGTAGCAGTTTAGATAGTTTTATCTTTTTTACTGATTTTAGAAACTTTTTAACTTTCTTTAATTCGTTTTTTACTCCTCGTACGATATATTTCAGATATCTAGAAATAAGATTCCACAGAAATCCTATTAAATAAATTATTATGTTACCTACAAATATTATTGGCTTTTTAAAAAACATATTTTCCTTTGAGCAGGGAATTGCCCCGATTTTAGCCTAAAAACCTCTTTAGGTCACGTACTTTATCGCGGTAGATTGCAGCCTGTTCAAAATTAAGCATTTCAGCTTCAATTTTCATTAACTTCTCCAAATTCTTTATCTCCTTCTTCAACTCACTTGGAGGCAACTGCATATAGTCCACTTCTACCTTTTTCTTACGCTTTTTAGTAGACTCCTCAATCTCCTCATCAATAAGTTTCGCACGAATTGGTTTTGTAATTTGCTGCGGTTCTATTTTGTGTTTTTTATTGTACCTAAGCTGAATATCCCTTCTTCTTGTAACCTCGTCAATTGCTCTTTGCATACTTCCAGTCACCGAATCTGCGTACATTACAACTTCCCCCAGCAAGTGCCGTGCTGCTCTACCCATAGTTTGAATAAGTGAAGTATCGGATCTCAAAAATCCTTCTTTGTCTGCATCCAAAATGGCAACAAGTGAAACTTCGGGCAAATCTAGACCTTCACGCAGCAGATTAATTCCCACCAAAACGTCATAGTTCCCCTTCCTTAAATCATCCAAAATATCAGTTCTTTCCAAAGTTTCAATATCAGAATGTAAATACGTGACCTTTACACCCTTTTCCAATAAATATGATGCAAGTTCTTCTGCCATACGCTTGGTTAAAGTTGTAACTAGAACTCTCTCTTTTCTGGCAACTCTTTCTTGAATCTTTTCCAGAAGGTCTGGGACTTGGTTTTCTGTAGGCAGAATGGTAATTTCGGGGTCAATAAGGCCTGTGGGCCTAATAAGTTGTTCTATTACCTTTCCTTCTGACATACTAATTTCCCAATCTGACGGAGTTGCACTACTATAAATATTTTGGTAGGACTTTCGTAAAAACTCCTCGAAATTCAGTGGTCGATTATCAAGTGCGGATGGAAGTCTAAACCCATAATCAATTAAAGTACTTTTCCTGGCTCTATCTCCGTTATACATTCCACGGACTTGGGGGATGGTTATGTGAGATTCATCTACAACCAATAAAAAGTCCTTGGGAAAGAAATCTATAAGTGTATAAGGTGCTTCTCCAGGTTTTCTGCCGTCAAAATAGCGTGAATAATTTTCAATTCCTTTGCAATATCCAATTTCTTGCAGCATTTCCAAATCATACTCTGTGCGTTGTTTTAATCTATAAGCTTCCAAATTTTTCCCCATTTTTCCTAATTCTTTTAATCTAATTTCTAAATCTTTGTGAATTTGTTCTATAGCTCCTTCTCTTCTTTCTTCTGCTGCAATGTAGTGCTTGGCAGGGTAAATTTCTATAAATCCTCCCTCTTTCATTCTGTGTATAGTAAAGGCCTCCTCATCTTGAGACTTAGATCTCCCGTGGCCTCCTCTTCTTTCCTCTGGTAAAACACTATAATCTAAAATTTCTCCGGTTAGGGGGGTAAAGGCGTCGATATCTGCTAGAGTGTTATTAAAAATTTCTAATCTGACTCCAAATTCTAAATATGCTGGAAAGATATCTATAATATCTCCACGTACACGGTAGGTTCCACGTTTAAATTCAAATTCGGAGCGCACATAGTGGAGTTGGTTTAAACGTTTCAAGAGATCTACTTGACGCAATTTCATACCCTTTTTGAGTTCTATTGCCATTTTTGAGTATTCTGCGGGAGAACCTAAGTTATAAATACAAGAAACAGAGGACACGACAATTACATCCTTTCGGGTCATAAGGGAGGTTGTTGCAGCCAATCTAAGCCTATCAATTTGCTCATTTATGTCGGCATCTTTTTCAATGTATGTGTCTGTGGCTGGGAGGTAGCTTTCGGGTTGGTAGTAGTCATAATAACTGACAAAATATTCCACAGCGTTTTCAGGAAAAAATTCTTTAAATTCCTGATAGAGTTGGGCTGCTAAGGTTTTGTTATGAGAGAGTACGAGGGTTGGTCTATTTATATTTTGAATGGCATTGGCAATGGTGAAGGTTTTTCCACTTCCTGTAACACCCAGCAACACCTGATGTTTTGCCTTTTCTTGAAGGTTTTTGGTAAGAGTATCTATGGCTTGTGGTTGGTCTCCGGTGGGTTTGTACGGAGCTTTGAGATTAAACATACCAAATTATTGTAACATATGGTTTTTGGGTTTTGTTTGGGGAAGAAAAATATTGAATAATCCAAGAAACATTCGAATATCTTATTAAGGAGGTAATTGGTAATGGCTAAAAAATTCGAAGGGGTTTTGGATCTTGGGGAACTTGGTAACGCGGATCCTTTAAGTGCAGAGGAAGTTGCTGCCAGAAAATTGTTAGAATCCGGCAATGAAATTGTTACCTTTACACGAACGGGCCCTAAATCTGAAACTACATCAAGGTTTGACCGAACAGGAGCTAAGCGTATTATCCAAAAACAGATCAAATATTTGGTACAGTTACTAGCTGATAATTAAGGGTCTTAAACTCAAATCCTAGAAAAGGAGAAGGAATTATGTCAAAGGCAAAGAAATTAGAAGTGAAAGAGCTGGACCTAACCGTGCTTCTCTCAATCGATACCCTAAAGGTTAAGCTCGAGGTTTCGAGGCTGCTTCTAGTAGTGGGCTGGAATCAAGTCAAATACACGACTATAGCAAACCACGATGAATATCTCTACATAACTCGGGAGGAGGCATTAAAAATCGTTAATGAGCAGATCTCTGATAAGACTCAGGCTTTGGAAAGTCATCAGAATTCATCTGAGCTTCTTAAAAAAGAAATTGCAGAATTAAAAAAACTGACGGGTCAAAGTTCGTAATTTGCTATAAAAGGTGTTGGACCTCTGTCCCCAGCACCTTTTTTTCTTTTTGTCATAAATTAACATACTAATGCATATTGAAATGTATTTTGAGATTTGTTAATCTAAATTAATGCCTATTTCAAATAAAGAAATATTTCAAGAAATAAAAGACATAAGCAGGAGATTGGAAAGCCTAAGGGAAGAAATGAACATGAGGTTCGACAGGATAGAACAAAGATTTGACACGGTTGACGAGAGATTCGACCAGGCGGACTTGCGAGCACTTGAGTTGGAAAAGAAAATAGATAAAGCCAATGAAAATTTTGAAACCTTCAAGTCCACAACAACCCATCAAATACACAGTGTATACGATAATTTCACCACAAAAGCAGACATAGAAAAATTTGCAAAAGAAAATGATCTAAAATTTGTACTTTCCCCTTGACATCTTCGGAACTTCTTCGGTAATATAGAAATACGAAGAAAATTCGAAAGGAACCCAAATGTCTCCTGTCACACTTTACAAAAGACAAAAGCAAATTCTTAATTACATCTCTCAATACATTCAATTAAACGGAAGCTCCCCCACTCTACAAGAAATTGCAGACGCCATGGGGCTTTCCTCATTAGCCACCGTACACGAACACTTAGAGGCCCTTGTACGTAAGGGGGTCATAAAACGCTATGAGGGGGCAGTAAGGGGCTTAGAAATCGTCAGTGAGGCCTTTAACACCTCATTAAATGCTATTGAGCTTCCAATTGTAGGTTATATTGCCGCAGGGGAACCAATTGACGCGATTGAACATCAAACAGACACGGTAATGGTAGCCTCAGACCTAGTTTCCAAAACAAAAAGATGTTACGTATTACAAGTCCGTGGAGATTCCATGGTAAATGAAGGTATTTTTGACGGGGATAACGTAGTTATTCAACATCAAGAAGAGGCAAACAACGGAGATATTGTAGTAGCCTTGTTAAACAACGAATTTGCTACCCTCAAAAAATATTACGAGGAAAAAGATGGAATAGTTCGTCTCCAGCCAGCAAACGATTCTATGGATCCAATTTATGTCCCCGCAAATGAGCTAACTATTCAAGGTAAAGTAACTGGTATTATTAGAAAATATAACTAAATTTTGTACTTAATAAACCTTCGTATGATTTCCAAAATCTTTTCGTGCCAGGATTTTTTATTCTCCTTGTATATATGAATTACGGGGGGCAATATGGAAAGAACAATAATCAGCAAAACAATCGGTAGTAAATACTTATCAACATCTGGAATCAAACTTCCCAAATAGTATCCTGCCCAAGACACGCCCCAAGTCCAAATAGTTCCTCCAAGTAAATTAAAAAACATAAACTTTTTCCTGTCCATCTTTCCGATTCCTGCCACAATAGGAGCAAAGGTGCGTACAATAGGCATAAAACGTGCTATAACTATGGCCTTACCACCATGTTTTTCATAAAATTCTTGGGCTTTTATCACATTGCTGGGGTTAAATAAAAAGGATTTTTTGCGTTTGAAAAGTTTTCTCCCTACTCGCCTGCCAAACTCATATCCAACATTATCTCCCAAAACTGCAGCTATCCAAGTGCTTATTACAAGTGTCCAAATACTAAAAAACGCAAAACCGGGAGAAGCCAAAAGCCCTGCTGTAAAAAGTAAACTATCCCCTGGTAGGAAAAATCCAATTAAAAGACCTGATTCTGCAAAAACCATTCCAACCACACCTGCCATTCCCACAAGTTTAATAAGTCCCATTAGGTCATGATTCAAAAAGGCTTGAATTACTTCGCTCATACACATAATATTAACATATGCACGATCTGACGTTACTGCCTCACGAAACGATCGATGAGAAGGTCATTTACTACAAAAAATATTTTGAGAATCAGGGTAAAAATTATTCTGAAGACAAGCTAAAGGAGGCAATTGAGTATCTTAGTTATCGCCACGCTGACCCCCTTCCTAAAACTGAATCTGACACCAAGCCCACGATGTATATCTTTAGGCATGGTCAAACCGATGATAATGCAAACTTTGTATTTAGCGGATGGAGGGAGGCCAGACTTACTAAAATTGGAGAGCAACAAGCACTTGATCTAGCTCCATTACTAAAGGATAAAAAAGTTCAGATGTTAATTTCTTCCCCTCAAGTAAGAGCTATGGACACAATGAAGCTAGCCATTTCTATGAACATTGGAGTAAAAGATCTAAATATCCAGCCTGACAACAGAATTATGGAAAGAAGTTATGGTGATTACCAAGGTCAAAGCAAAATAGAAGTGGCCATGAAAAATCCTAAAGGTCTGGAAAAAATTAGGAGGAGTTTTAGATCTAAACCCCCAAACGGTGAAAGTATAGAAATGGTTTGCATGCGAGTGGGGGAATTTTGTGATGAAATTGTGCCCTTGATGAAAAGTACCAAGGTAAATGTAGCCGTTTCTTGTCATGGCAACTCTATTAGAGGTTTTAGAAGATATTTTGAAAAATTAAGTGACCACGATACTGCCCACGTGGAAACTCCTTTAGGTCAAGATTATTTAGCTTACGTTATAGAGTAGAGTAAATATCCAGTAACCTGTTGTACTTTGCCACACGTTCCCCTCTCACCGGCGCTCCTGATTTAATAAATTCAGCCCCTACACCCAAAGCCAAATCTGCAATAAATGTATCCTCTGCGGTGTCACCACTTCGGTGGGAGACACAAATTGACATGCTGTTATTTTGTGCCATTTTTATAAAATCCAAAGTTTCGGTTACTGTTCCAACCTGGTTTGGTTTTACAATAACTGCATTTGCAAGTTTTTTATCAATAGCTTTTTGTAAAAACTTTGTGTTTGTCACAACAAGATCATCCGCTACCACCATAAGTTTTTCCGAAAACTCCTTGTAAAACTCCTCCCAACCTTCATAGTCCCTCTCAAAGAAGGGGTCTTCTATATAAATTAGTGGATATTTCTCAATTAGTTTTTTGTAGTAATTAATAAACTGTGGAACATCCAAATCCAAATCCTCCTCCTTTATGGTGTAGTGGAGCCTATCATCAACAAATGACTCTGCTGCTACATCCATCCCTAGAAACACTTCTTTCCCAAGTTCATACGTTTCTCCAGCTGAAAGAGCAATAAATTCCAAAGCCTTGGTGGGGTTAAAACCAGTTGGAGCAAATCCCCCCTCATCTCCCACTCCTCCGGATTGCCCTTCTTCTAACAATTTACTTTCTAGAAGGTCGTATACCTTTAGACCAATTTCCATTTGTTGTGGAAACTTCTTCCCCTGAGCTGGGATTACCATAAATTCTTGAAAGGAAAGGTTGTTATGAGCGTGTTTTCCTCCATTTAAGATATTAAATACTGGGGTTGGAAATTTCGGTTTTTTAACTGGAGATCCAAAAAGTTCTGCGATATGCTCATAGAGCTCTACGCCTTTAACTTGGGCAGCAGCTTCGGAAATTGCAATTGATACCGCTAAAATACTGTTTCCCCCTAGGTGGTTTTTGTTTGGGGTGCCATCCATTTCAATTAGCGTCTTATCTATTTTGCTCTGGTTTACTGGATCCTCTCCTTCTAGGGCATCAGCAATTACTGTGGAAATTACTTGTACAGATTTGTCGGCAGAAAGATAAACTGCTTCATTCTCTCCTTTGGAAACACCTTCTGGGACAGGGTGTTCTACGATAATTCCGTTGTCTAGTTCCACGCGGGCGTCAACGGTCCAATCTCCGCGTGAGTTTACAATCTTATGGGCAGATATCTCTTTTATTCTAGGCATGATTTGGTAATGAGCCCTGCGAATTTTTACCTATTTACTTCTTTTCCTTAATAACTTTTTTTCGGCGTCGTAGACAAGTTTTCTACTCTTCTCAATAACATCCGGGCTTAAAGAAACTGAGGTAATCCCCCACTCTACAAGCATTTGCACAAGCTTTGGGTAAACCGAGGGGGCTTGGCCACAAATTGAGCTAGTAATTTTGCGCTTCTTGGCTGTTTTCACAATTTTTTCTAAACTCATTAAAATCGATTCGTCCATTTCAGAAAACACATCTGCAACCTTAGCATTATCCCTATCTACTCCCAAGGTCAACATAGTTAAATCGTTGGTACCCACCGAAACCCCATCAATACCTACATCAATAAACTCATCTAGCAAAATAACATTTGAAGGAATTTCCACCATCATCCAAACTTTAAACGACCCGCTTCTTCTCAGCCCATGGGACGACATCAGTATTTTTACCTCCCTTAGTTGCTCAACCGTACGTACAAACGGAAACATTACATGCAGATTCTTATGTCCTATTTTATTTCGTACTTTTTTTATAGCCTCAATTTCAAGTCTAAATACATCTGGATCCTGCAAGTATCGGCTAACACCCCTAAAACCAATCATAGGGTTTGCCTCATCCTCTTCAAACTCCGCTCCCCCTTTTAGTCCTTTATATTCATTGGTTCTAAAATCGGTAAACCTGTAAACCACAGGTCTTGGATCAAATGCACTAGCAAAACTGGTTAAACCTTCTGTTAGCTGGTCAATAAATTCCTTTTTCTTTTTTTCTTTAATAAAAGCGCGGGGATGTTTTCCAATGTTGGCAATCATAAATTCTGCTCTCAAAAGTCCAATTCCATCCACATTAAGTTTTGCCATATCTACCGCAAGCTGTGGTTCAGCTAGATTCATATAAATTTTAGTAGCAGTTTTTAGGTTGGAATAATCCACATCTTCTACTTCCACAATTTTTGTTAAATCTCCCTCATAAACCTTTCCTTCAGCCCCATCTATCGTAATTTCTTCGCCACTTTTTAATAATTTTGTGGCATTTCCGCTACCAACTATTGCGGGTACACCAAGTTCTCGAGAAACAATAGCAGCATGGCTAGTTCTTCCACCTTCGTCGGTTAGAATAGCTGCTGCACGCCTCATAGCGGGAACATAGTCTGGATTGGTCATTACAGCAACCAATATATCTCCCTCTTCAACCTTAGAAATCTCACCTGGGTTTTTAATAATTCTTACTGGCCCACTTACCACTCCGGGAGATGCTGCCAAGCCTTCAAGGAGCAACTTACCATTTTTAGCGGGGTCTAGTTTTGTAACTTCTTTTAAATCTTTTTTGGAAGTT
>JBHPHX010000008.1:0-21388 GCA_042571515.1 Patescibacteria group bacterium | reverse complement strand
TTTTGTGGATAAAGGGAAAATATTGGGATCTTCTTTTTCCGTAGGCAGTGCAGATATAAAACTTTTGCAGGATGTTGCTGGGGGAGTTGACATAGGAAATTTGGTGGATGAAAAAACAGGGCCAACTTTTGAAGGTGTGAGTCCAAACTGGACTTCGGATTACTTAATAAAAATTTACAATAACGCAGCTGGTCAATTACAGATTACTTCAAACGCAAATTACGAAACTATAAATGACCCAGATGATTTAAGGCAAATTATTTTTGTGGAACCAATATCGTGGAATGACTCAAACGGAGATGGAATTTTCGATGCGGGGGAGGAGGGAACTTCGTTTGGGAGGAAAACTATTGTTAAGTGGAAGACAGAAGGATTTGATTTTGGAACCATTAATTCAGGGAACGTGTTATCACTAATTTTGAGGTTTTCCACAGACACAGTGAGTGATACAAAGCAAGGTTCAACAGGAATTTTTGATTTTGAGTTTGATTCTATTGGGTTAGAGTAAAAAGAGAAGGGCCCTCCTAAATAAATCTGGGAGGGCCCAAAAGCCTAAAAATATAAAACGAAAAAGAGAAACGTAGCGGCTAAAACAATTGCCACAAGTCTTCCAGCTATTGAAACAATCTTCATCTCCGACTCAGACCAATCGCCTCTCGGTCTAAACTCGTTCCAGTTTGTTAACGTCCTTCTAATCAATCTCTTTTTTCTAAGTCCCTTAATAACTCTCCTAACCTCTTTTTCGGTAAATCGATGCCCAGAACATCCAAGATATCCTTTGATATTAACAATATTTGGGCTACGGCTACTATCCACATAGGACTTAATCACCCCAAGAACCATTTCCTCATCCGTCACAACTAACCTCCTCTGTGTTTTATATTTAGTCTAATATTACAATTTTCATTATTATACTTTAAACCACCCTCAAAGCAATTTGCTATACTAAACACATGACGAATCTGCCCGCGATACTGTTAAAGGCTCCGCTTTGGTGGGCAACTCACTGTTCCAAAAGAATATTTCAAATATTTTGGAGACTAACCCAACTTATAAATGCCCAATTTTCTTTTACCACAAACGTTCGTTTGCTATTTGTCCCCCTTTTTGGCGACTACACCATAATTGGTAGATTCATAGGTTTTTTCACTCGAATATTTTTCATAATTTTTGGGTTTATCTTTGTTGGATTTTTAAGCGCACTTTCTCTTATAATGCCGGTCATTTGGCTGGTATTACCCATTATTTCGGTTTGGAAAATAGGTTTAGCATACACAATTTTGGCCTATGTGGTTTTAGTAGGTATATATTTCTTCTCCAACTTAAAGGTTCCACTAAAAAAAGTTTCTAAAATAAAAGGTGAGCACTACTTACTTGCATTTAGACCGGAGGCAAAATCAACAAGCTTAAGAACTATACTAAGAAATGGAAAAATTCTGAGGGTATTTAAAAAGGCAGAACTTTCCAATAGCGAACTTTTTTCCAAATTGCAAAAACTAAAACCTAACATAAAGGAGGTACGGAAACACGCATTTGAATTTGCCAAAGAACAAGAAACTAGGTACGTGGAAGTTGAACACCTACTTTTAGGGTTTTTAAAAAGTACAAAAAAAATAGAAAACCTGCTTGCAACCTACGGTGGTAACCTCAAAACTTTAGAGGAATCAGCAAAATGGTTGGTACAAAAAAGAGAAAACCTTTCAAAAGCATATTTTTGGCAAGAGGACTATGATATGCCCCCAATGGGGGGTTTTGGGCACGGGATGACTGGTCGTGTAACCCCAAACCTTGATGCTATCTCAACTGACTATACCAAACTAGCCAAACTAGGAAGAATTAAAAAAATTATTTGGAGAGAAGCCCAAATTGAGAAAATTGCACACGGGTTGGGGGGAACAAACATAAATGTGTTGGTAATTGGAGAGGCAGGAAGTGGAAAAACTACCTTGATAAAGGGATTAGCTTATCAAATTATTCGCGGTACAAAATTTAAATCTTTAAAAAATAAGAGGATTGTGGAGCTAAATTTGGGCGGAATAGTATCTGGAGCAAAAACCACAGGAGATGTTGCCAAAAGACTTACGGCTGCATTTGATGAAATTCGAGGGTCAAAGGATATTATTTTATTTGTTGACGAAATCCACAGTTTGGCTATGGGTTTGGGTGGAGAAGAGGAAGATTTTTCAAGTATTTACGCTATTTTGGAACCTCAGCTTTCATCAAGTGATTTCCAGTTTATTGGCGCCACTACAACCAAAAACTACAGAAAGTATATTGAACCCCATGGAGCGTTTGCAAATTTATTTGAAATGGTTGAAATTCCAGAAGCCTCAAATGAAAAAACTCTTGAAATTCTACAATTTGAGGCAGAGAAGCGTGAGCAAAAACTAGGTATTGAAATTACTTATCCCGCGTTAAGTACAATTGTGGAACTCTCAAAGAAACTTATTCAAGAAAGAGTATTTCCAGATAAAGCCATTAGTTTGTTGAATAAAGCTGCAGATTTGGCCGATGCTTCTACTGGAATCTTGAACTCCGAAGTATCCAAAAAGATTATTGCCGATGTAACGCACCTTCCTGTTCAAACCCTTTCAAAAAAAGATACACAAAAACTTTTAAATATTGCTGATGAAATGAAAACGAGGGTTATTGGACAAAACTACGCTATCGAAAAAATCGCAGCAGCCTTAAAACGGGCGGGGGCAGGTATAAGAGATGAAAACAAACCAATTGCTAGCTTTTTGTTTGTAGGTACAACCGGTGTAGGAAAAACCGAAACTGCAAAAACTTTGAGTGGGAAATATTTTGGAGATAGGAAGGCAATGGTGAGGCTGGATATGAGTGAGTATCAAACTCCAGATAGTATTAATAAATTAATTGGAAATCCGGATGCTAGTACAATGGGTATTTTAACAGAACAAGTGCGCTCAAAACCGTTTACGGTTGTGTTGTTGGATGAGGTTGAAAAAGCACATTCCCAAATTATTTTAACCTTTTTACAGGTTTTGGATGATGGAAGGTTAACTCAACCCAATGGTCGGGTTATAGATTTTACAAACACCATAATTATTGCCACAAGTAATGCCGGGACAAGAGAGATTCAAAGGGTTTTTGAAAGAAGGGGAACTTTTGAGGAAATTGAGGAAGTGGCAACAAATGCGGTAAGAGAGCAATTTGCACCGGAATTCTTAAATAGGTTTACTGGAATTATTACATTTAGGCCTCTTGAGAGGGATACTGTTAGAAAAATTGCCTTAATTTTACTGGAGAGGGTTAAAAAGATGGCAAAGGGAAAGAATATTGAGGTGAGTTTTTCTGAGGAGTTAGTGGATGAGCTTATGTTGAGAGGTTTTAATCCAGAGTGGGGTGCACGGCCAATGGCAAGAGTTATTGAGGATAATGTGGAGACTTATCTTGCAGAAAGAATTTTATCAGGAGAAATAAATCAAGGAGATACTATAAAACTCGGTCCCGAGGTTTTTTCGTAAAAAAACACCCAAAAACTCCAATGGTTTTTGTTATGTTTATCATGTTTTAATGTATAATGCAAATTATGGAAGAGATGAAAAAGAGATTAAAAACCTTAAGAAAAAATCTTTTTGTTGAAGAAAAAAAAGAAAAAATAAAAAAACTTGAAGAGCAAATAAAAGACGAGACCCTTTGGAAAAACTGGGAAGAGGGTCAAAAAGTATCTCAAGATTTAGCAGACCTCAAAAAAGAAATTGAGGACTTTGAAATGCTTGAATTAATGCTAGAAGAAGAAAATGAAACCGAGTTTGAAAAAGAAATAAAAAAACTGGAATTAAAAACCTTTTTGTCTGAAAAACATGATACTGACAATGCAATTTTGAGCATTCATGCTGGTCAGGGAGGCACTGAAGCCATGGATTGGACTGAAATGTTGCAAAGAATGTATTTGCGTTTTGCCGAAAGAAAAGGTTGGAATGCCCAAATAATTTCCCACACTAAGGGTGAGGAGGCGGGGTTAAAAACCACTACCGTGGAAATTTCTGGAAAATATGTTTACGGATTTTTAAAACATGAATCTGGGGTACATAGATTAGTAAGGCAATCCCCCTTTAATGCAGACAATTTACGTCAAACCTCATTTGCCCTAGTGGAAGTGATTCCAGTTATTGATGATGCTGTTGAGATTGAGGTAGATGAAGAAGATATTGAATTTGAGGCATACCGAGCAGGCGGAAAGGGAGGGCAAAATGTTAATAAAGTTTCCACTGCGGTGCGCTTAAAACACAAACCTACTGGAATAATTGTTGAATGCCAAGAAGAGCGTTACCAGGGCAAAAACCGAGAAAAAGCAATGAAATTATTAAAATCTAAATTATATGCTTTGGAACTTAAAAAAACAGAGGAAGAAAAGAAAAAAATGAAGGGAGATTATGTAACTCCGGGCTGGGGAAATCAAATTAGAAATTATGTTTTACATCCATACAAGCTGGTTAAAGACACAAGAACAAATGTGGAACACTCACGCCCAGAGGAAGTTTTAGATGGGGACTTGGATTTGTTTATTGACGCAGAAATACAAGAAATACGCTAGCCAAAATTACAAAAATTAATATTTTTACCAAATCAGTTTTCATTTGTTTTACCGGCATCTTATATCTCTTTTTCATCTGTGCTTTCAGTGGTCTCCCTAACCTCCTCAATTTTTTCTGGCCTATAGATAACTGTTCGCAATTCCTCAGTTTCCCTGTTCAGCTTATTTGTAGACCTAATACTTATCGTATTTATGCCCTCTTTTAATTTCACAGAGGTTAAAAAAGTGCCGTCTGCGTCTGATGTGATTCCCTGATTATTTATAAAAATTTCTGAGTCAACATCCGTTTTTCCTGTAATATCAAGGATATCGGATGCTAAAATCTGGTTATCTTGTGGGTGGTAAATTTCCAAATTCGGGGCACCTGCATACTGCCTATACTGAAAATATAAATATCCAAAAAACACAAACAATGAAATTATCACAAAAGTGGAAACCACAATGGCTGGGGTTATTACAAACTTGGAAAATTCCAATGGTTTATATTCTTCAAAGCCATTTTTTTCTTTGAAAGTATGCTCATATTCCCTCCTCCAAAGCGCGAGGAGCTCATCTAGGTCAAGCTCTAAAAACTGGGCGTAAATCTTTAAAAATCCTTTGGAATGAACCCTCCCCTCAAAGATACTATAATCATTTTCTTCTAAGGCAATAATATATTTTGGATGTACTTTAATAAACTTATTAGCATCCTCTATGGAAAAACCCTTTTTTTGTCTTGCAGATTTTAACTGCTGCCCAATATCTTTCATATTTCAAATCGTGCCTACACGTCGTTTAGGGATTCTGGTGTGGGACTATTTGGAGGGGGCAGCTTTTCCTCAAAATCTAAATCACCAATATCTGGATTGCTCGAAACTAAAACATCCCTTGCCCTACTACCCTGTGCAGGGCCCACAACTCCAGAGGCTTCTAGCTCATCAATTATTCTTGCAGCTCTAGCATATCCAATAGCAAGTCTCCTTTGTAACAAAGATGCGGAGGCCTTTCCCGCCGAAGTGACAACCTCAATTGCTTCATCATAATAGGCGTCTTTGGAGCCACTTCCTCCACTAACACTTGCAACCCTTGATTCTTCCACCATTTCTGCAATTTCTTCTTTATAGTCTGGGGAACCTCCCTGTCTTTTTAAGTAACCCACCAAGTTAGAAATTTCTTTTTCGTCTATCCAAGCTCCTTGCAGCCTAGTTGGTGTTGGTTTATCAGGAGGTACATAAAGCATATCTCCTTTACCTAAAAGCTTCTCTGCGCCGGCTTGGTCAATAATAACCCTTGAATCTACTTGCCCCGTGACATTAAAGGCGATTCGGCAGGGGATATTTGCCTTAATTAACCCCGTTATAACGTTTGTAGAAGGTCTTTGTGCTGCTAGAATAAGGTGAATTCCTGTAGCACGAGCTAGCTGTGCTAGTCTAATAATACTTTTCTCTACAGATGCAGGGTCTGCCACCATAATTTCTGCCAATTCATCAACAACAATCAAAATATAGGGTAATGCCTGAAATCCGGACTTTTCGTTGTAAGAATCAATATTTCTGGCCCGTGCACTTTCAAAAAGCTTGTATCTTCTAGTCATTTCGGCTACCGCCCACTTAAAAACTGCGGGCGCTTTGTCAATATCTGTAACTAGAGGCGTATACAAATGTGGAATATCCTGATATGGTGCCAATTCCACCCTCTTTGGGTCCACCAAGATAAATTTCACTTCTTGGGGACTAGCCCTAAATAAAATTGTTGAGATTAAACCATGAATAAAAATTGACTTCCCAGATCCGGTTGTCCCTGCAATAAGTAAATGGGGCATGTTTCTAATATCATAAACGTGTGTCAAACCACCAACATCCTTACCTAAAATTATGGAAAGCTTGGATTTTTGTTCTTTCATAATATCTGAGGTTATAAGTGGTTTAAACCTCACAATTGATCTGGTTTTGTTTGGCACCTCAATTCCAACTAGGGCTTTTCCTGGAATAGGGGCTTCAATTCGTACAGAACCTGTTGGGGAAGCAAGTGCAAGCGCTAAGTCATACTGCAAGTTGGATATTTTAGCAACTTTTATACCGGCTGGTGTTCCTAAAGCATATTTTGTGACTGAAGGACCAACCTGAATGTCCACCACTTCCACATCAATACTAAAAGATTTAAGGGTTTCCTTAATAATTCTGGCGTTTTTCTGAACATCTCCCGTATCAGGAGGGGCAGAAGAACCATCATGTAATAAATCATAAGGTGGTAACTCCCATACTTTATCTGCGTACGGTAACCCTGAGGAAGGCCCAGTAATAGAGGAAACTTCTACATCTCCATTCATAACAACATTTTTTTGGGGCTCAGCCATAGTTGGAACTACTTCAAACTTAGACTCGGCAACTTCAACCCCCGTGGAATCTTGTACTTCAGCAATTTCCTCTTCAATTGGGGTTGGGTGTATGCCCGTAGAAATAACTACATCCTGGTCGGTGGAATCGTCACCCTCTTTTGCTTCCTTCCTTTCCTTTTTTCCCCGTCTTAACACAAATCCTAAAATTTGACCTAAAGAAACATCAAAAATTATAATTCCAGCAAGAACGAGCAAACAGAAAAACACAAACATTGCTCCATAAGAACTTATAGCCCCGCTAAGAATTTCAAATACTTTATTCCCAATTTTTCCTCCTGCGTCTTCTTTAAAACCAGAAAAAAGGGAAGAGAATGAAAGGAGAGCAATAGACAAACCTAAAACCAAACGTCCTTCCTTAAACCTATTTTTCAGAGAATCTATAAATAAAAGGCCAGCAAACCCCAAAACAAAAGGTAAAAGTATAGAAGGATGTCCCAACATTTCCTTTAGAATCTCTAGAATTTTTCCGTTTACAGAGTAGCTTGGAAAAATAAAGGCTATTAGACTAAGTCCAGCCGCTAAAACGAGGGATATAGCAATTACAGACCGCGTAGTTTCAGGGCTAATGTTGAAGGAAAGCCTAAATTTCTTTTTTCTGCCTCTTTTTGCCATTTTGGACAGCTAAAATTGCTGATTTATACTATGATATCAAGCTTCAAACAAAAATGGAATGAACAATAATTATGGGTCTACGGCCAGTTTCTTTAAGTAGGAATTTTCTCATGCGTTTTTCAATTATATTCTTAACGGCGTTCCAATCCTGAATTTTACCCTGATTCTTGGCCAAAATTTTATTTACCATATCTCTAGATCTTCCCATTAAAGCCTGAGATTCCTTCACATACACAAAACCCCTTGTAACAATATCTACCTTTCCTGCTACTACTCTATCTTTTTTGTGTACAGGCACTACAACCACAAAGACCCCGTCACTTGATAGTTGTTCCCTGTCTCTAATTACAACTGGATCTACTTCTGTGCCATCAATATAGATGTCCGTTACCTCCACTGTCTTGCCTCTTTTTGCGTTTCCATGTGAAAACTCCACACTTTCACCTTCTTGTAACTCAAAAACCTTTTCCTTTGAAATTCCCATACTTTCCACAAGGTGGGTGTAGTCTCGCATTTGGCGGGGGGTTCCACCGATGGGTATAAAATATTTTGGTTTAGAGGCTTCAATAATCATTTTCAAATCCTCAGCATGTCCATGCCCTGAAATGTGGAGATCTCCACGGTTTTTGTAATCTACAATCTCTGCTCCCATCAAAATTAAATTGGAGCACGCTCTTTCTACATCAACGTCCACTCCTGGGGGGTTAGGTTCAGAGGAGAAAACCACCACTGCTCCCTCATTAAGACTCAGGTCATCGTGTTCTCCCCTGCTTAACCTGTCAAGACTAGAGCCTGGCTGGCCATAACAACCAGCAATAAGGTACACCACAGTTTTCTGGTCATAGCCTGTTGCTTCACCTTTTGATAAATATGCATCTTCTGGAAACGGGAGATATCCAATTCCTTTTGCCACGTCAACCATTTGTTCTATAGATCTTCCTATGGGAACTACTTTTCTTCCTACTTTTACAGCAGCATCAATAATTTGGTACATTCTAGAAACATTTGACGAGATTGTGGTTATATAAAGCTGATTTTCATCATATTTTCGGAAAATATCGGGAAAGGTATTATTTAATGTATCTTCTGAAGGAACTTTTCCTTGTGAACCAGCTCCCAAACTATCAGATAACAAACATATAACTCCCTTTTCTCCATATTCTTTTATTTTTGCTAGGTCAATTGGTTTATCCAAAACTGGTCCTTCGTCTACTTTGAAGTCTGCCATATGAAGCACTAATCCTTCCGGTGTATTAATTGCAATACCTAAAGACCCCGGAACTGAGTGGTTAACCCCAAATGCTGAGACTCTAAAATCACCAAAAACTACTTCTTCCACAGATGCGTTAAAAAGATGAAAACTCATCTTTTCTTGTAATCCCTTATATTTTTTTTCTTCAAGCTGCTTATTTAACAATCCTTGTACCAGCCGGTTCCCATATATTGGTACGTTATCTAACTCTTGTAGTAAAAACGGTAGTGCAGCAAAGTGATCAGCGTGGGCATGACTTATAAATATTCCTTTCAGCCTATCCTGATTCTCAAGTAAATAACTCATGTCAGGGATTATAAAATCTACTCCCATCTCATCATCCTCTGGAAAACCTATTCCATAATCTACCGCAATAATGGAATCACCATACTCATAAACTGTAAGGTTTTTGGTTACGGTATCTCCAATCATTATTATTTTCAGCTTGGAATCACCTCTTGTAGGTTGTTTTTGATTAAAATATCTTACTGGCATAACTCATCTAGTCTACTTAGAATAAACCTAATTGTCCATCAGCCTCTTCTGAAACGTCGCCTGTTTTTCCGCTTTCTATTTTTTCTAAAACTTGTGGAATTTTCTTAAAGTCTCTCAAAAAATCCGCTAGAACTGACCTTCTACGCAGGGCTGCGGCAGGATGATAAACGGGAAATACATTGTAGTCTCCAATTTTAAACATGTGTCCTCTATCCCTTGAAATTTTTCCCTCCGGATAAAAATAATTTAAGGCAAATCTACCCAAGGTTACGATCAATGGCGGATCTAAAGCCTTTAACTGCATAGTCAAGTAGGGTGAGCAGGCGGCAATTTCATCTGGGAGGGGGTCCCGATTACTAGGCGGACGATGTTTGATAATATTTCCAATCCAAACGTCTTCCCGAGTATAACCAATTTGTTCCAAGGCCTTCTCCAAAAGTTTTCCTGCTCTTCCCACAAACGGTCTGCCGGATTCGTCTTCATACCTTCCTGGGGCTTCTCCCACAAAAGCAATTTTTGGTGTGGAACTTCCCTCTCCTGGCACAGAATTTTTGGCAGTTTCACAAAGCCGGCACTTAGAACAAGCTTTTACATTTTTTTCTATGTGTTTTAATAATGCGGGATCACTCACTCAATCAAACCTAATTCATTTAATTTATTTAAAACTTTAGTGGTTATACGTTTTTTGCCTTGCTGATACATTCTGCTAGTTAAAAAGTATGCTTCTCTAAATGTCACCCAAAAATGTTGGTCAAATTGGGTTTCCTCAATATATAACTTATCTGTTTTTGCTTTCACTATGCAAAAAAAGTAGTACTTGCCCTGCATTGTGATTTCTTTACCATCGTCATCTTGCAGGGGTTTAACTTTGTGTCTTCCCGGTTTAAACTCCATTTTGTCAAAATCTATAATTGATACTTTTTTGAAACCGAGTTTTTTAACAAAAGTTTCGCCTAATTCCTCAGTTAAACCTCGTTTTAAGGCATCAATATAAGTTTCTTTATTGTTTATACCTCCTTGTGGGAGCTGCCAAAGTTTGTGAGCTTCTTTATAGAACATAAGGAGTTTGCGTTTGTGCAAAATACAGGCAACAACTCCGGGCCTGTAACCTTCTTTTCTGATTTTATCCAATTGTTCTATTGTGGGTTCTTTCATAACTATTGCGGTAAGTAGTACTTTAGGTTTTCCTTTGTTAGGTGAACTGTCTTTACTTCTCCTTCCACAATTTGTTTAGCTACCTTTCTACAAATAGACTCCAGAGTTCTTCCCAAACTTCGTATACCACTATCATATCCAAAGGGACGCACGACTCCCGGCCATAAACTCTCCTCCACTGTTAAGTCCCCCTTCTGCAGACCACTTTTTTCCATAATCTGTGGTAGTAAATAGTCTCTAGAAATTACAATTTTCTCATGGTCAGTGTAGGAAGGCATTTTTATAACCTCCAATCTGTCCATTAAAGCAGCACTTATTGTTCCTGTGTTGTTTGCGGAACATATAAAAAGTACGTCAGATAGGTTGTAGGGATAATCAACATAGTGGTCTCTAAATTCAATATTTTGTTTGGGATCAAGAATTTCCAGTAAAACAGCCATAACGTCCTGTAAAAGCCCACGTTCACCACTGGCTTTTTCTATTTCGTCAAGTAAAATTACTGGGTTTCTAACTTTTGCCCTAATTAAAGCCTTCATAATTTGCCCGGGCTCCGCCTCAGGAAAAGCTTTGCTTCTTCCCCTAATTTCTAAGGTAGATCCAATACCACCCATGGAAACTCTCACAAATTCTCTATCCAAGGCTTGTGCTATAGAAAGGGCTAATGTAGTTTTACCAACACCCTGCAGTCCTACAAACAATAAAACCGGAGATTTGCCAATCATATCTCCCCCACGCTTTTTGATTAATTGCATGGTGGCTAGATATTCCAAAATTCTCTCTTTTACATACTCCATACCAAAGTGGGTTCTGTCTAATAACTCTTTTGTTGCAGCTATATCTAGTTTATCTTTTGATCTTTTTGACCAGGGAATTGAGGCAATAACCCCCACATACCTAGACATGGTGTCAAACTCCGAGGAGTAATGACCCATTTGAGCCATCCTGTTAAGTCTTTCCAGCATCTGGCGCAATCTATTTTCTAAAAGTGGAGGAAGTCCTTCAATATTTTCCACTTTTTGCGAAAGTGTCTCTAGTTCTCTAAATATGAAGCTCTGTTTTATATCTTTATCTTGTGGCATTACTTAATTACAAATTTATCATAATTTAACTGGTTTAGCGCATTTAACATAGAGTAAAGATCCTGTGTTAGCTCAAAATCACTGAAAACCTGATAAACATCATCAAAGGGTTTTTCAATTGCCATAAAAACCAGCTTTCCTTTTTTGGGTAGAAGGGCTTTATTACCAGAGTATTTTTGGTGATGGGAAATATTTTTCGCGGCCTTTTTGTAGGAATCTCTCATTTTTCCCAAAAAATCTTCGTTGTTAGTTAACATTAAATACTTATCTTCTACATCCGCATACCATGTGCTAAATTGGGGCATTTCAAAGTTTTCCGGATCAATTATTTCAAATACCAACCCAACTCCTCCAATATCAGCAAAACCAACAAAATAATCCTTCATTAGTTCAAAGTCTAAATTGGGATTTATGTTTTTAAAAAAACTAGAAAATTTCGTTAAACCGTGACTTTCCACAAAATAATGCGCAGAAACCGGCACAAAGGATGTTAATTCCTTATTCCACAGGTCTCCCTCCTGAACTTCAAGATCTAATTCCACGACATTTGCCTCTTGTTGTTTCTTTTCTTCTTCCTTTAACTCCACAGGTTGTAACTTTTCCACTGGCTCTACTGGAACTCTAATCTTTGACGGTTTTTTAATATATCTGGAATTAATTTCCAAACCAACAACGCCAATAACAACCAAAAGAACACTTAAAAACAGGGCAATAATCGATTTTGTGATTTTGAATTCAGGTAATTTACTTTTTGAGAACTTGGATGTTAGATTAGTGTATTTGACATTAAACCCCCCTGACTTAGTCACCAATTCATCTTCCAATTTGTGTCCGCATGCAAGGCAAAAATTGGACTCAGATTCAGTAAGGTCTAAATTACATTTTGGGCAGGTACGGTCCATCAAATTAATTCTAACACGCTAAGGACGTTGCAATGCAACGTCCGTACTCTAACGACGTGGTCTTCTACCCCCTCTATTGCTGCTACTTGGTCTCCTGTCGTTATCTCTTGTTGGCCTGCCGGAATTAGTACCACGTTGCGGTTTAGGTTCTAAAGCTTTTTTGGATAAACTGATCTTTCCATTCCTTGGATCGGCTTCTAAAACTTTTACCTTAACTACATCACCAGCCTTCATAATAGAATCGAGGTTGTCAACAAATTCATTGGAAACCTCACTAATATGCAATAAACCAGTCTTTCCGGGTAATATTTCTACAAAAGCTCCAAAATCAACTATTTCCTCTACAACACCGTCATAAATTTCCCCCGGTTTTACATCTTTGGTCATGTTTTCAATTATTTCTGCGGCTTTTTCCACATTTTCTACCACTTCCCCAGAAACAACTACCGTACCATCATCGTCTATGGAAACTACAACTTCGTTCTTTTCCTGAATTTCCTTTATAACTTTCCCACCAGAACCAATAACCATACCAATTTTATCTGGATCAATATGCAAGGAAGTGGTTTTGGGTGCAAACTTGGAAACTTCCCCTCTTGGTTGGGAAATTGTTTCAGCCATCTTACTCAAAACATGCAACCTACCTTCTTTTGATTGCTCAACAATTTTTGGGAGCAAGTCCATTGGAAGTCCAGCAACTTTCATATCACATTGAATTGCAGTAACTCCCTCTTTGGTACCAGTCATTTTAAAGTCCAGTAAACCGTATGCGTCTTCCATATAAGCTAGGTCTGTCATAATCATAGTTTTTTTGAAGTCTTCTGTTGCAATAAGTCCAACCCCAACCCCACCTACAATATCCTTTATGGGTACACCAGCGTCCATCAAAGCAAGAGAAGAACCACAGGTTGCAGCCATTGAACTAGATCCACTAGACCCCAAAGTTTCCGAAACTAATAAAATCATGTACGGAAAGTCTTTCTGATCTGGAATTACCGGTCTTAAAGCATTTTCAGCAATCATTCCATGGCCAATTTCACGATTTTTGGGGAAACCAACTCTACCGACCTCTCCTACAGAAAATGGAGGAAAGTTGTAGTAGTGTAAATATCTTTTGGATCTTTCACCATACATATCCTGCAATAATAATTCTTCGGAAGGGGAAGCCAGCGTTGCGGTAGTTAAAACTTGTGTGACACCTCTGTTAAAGAGACCACTTCCGTGTGTTCTAGGAAGCAAACTAACCTCTGCGGTCACCTCACGCACTTCGGTAATACCACGGCCGTCTGGTCTTATCCCTTTATCTAAAATAATTCTTTGCAAAACGGTTTTTTCTACTTCATGAAGCGCATTTTTTAGCTTTTTTTCTTCATATTCCTCTCCCAACTCTTCAATAACTTTATCAGTTAAAGAAATAAATTGGGGATTTAGAACATTTTTATCTTTCCCAGAAAGCATTAATTTCTCTACTTCTTTCTCTGCAATCTTAGAAACTTTCTGCAACATTTCCGGATCAATAATTTGAGCCTCATACTCTTGTTTTTCACCTTTTGGGTTTGCCTCTTTAGCAAAATCTTTTATTAAGCCCAAAACTGAATCCAAATTACTTCTAGCAAATTCAATTCCTCCTAGAATTTTTTCTTCCGAGAGAATATTTGCTTCTGCCTCAACACCCATAAATTTTTTGTCGTCTCCTATAAAAGACACCATCATATCCAAATCACTTTGCTCATGAAGCGTTTCTCTATTTGGGCACAAAACGTAATCTCCATCTACATATCCAACCCTAGCGCTAACTATTGGCCCACTCCAAGGAACAGTGGAAGCATGTAGCGCGGCTGAGGTTGCCACCATACCCAAAAATTTTGGGTCTGCTTCTGGATCCAAAGAGAGCACAGAAATAATAACTTGTACTTCATTTTTGTAACCTTCTGGAAAAAGGGGTCTTACAACGTGATCTATTGCCCTACCAGCAATAATTGCATCATCTGTAGCGCGTCCATCCCGTTTCATAAAACGTGAACTTTTTACACTTCCACTAGCGTAAAACTTTTCTCGATAATTTATAGACAGTGGAAAGTAATCTATTTCTTTGTTCAAACCACCAGAGGCCACGGTTACAAGAAGTACGGTGTCTCCAAAAGTGGCTTTTATAGCCATATTGGTCAAAGTGGCTAATTTTCCTGTTTCTAAACTAAGCTTTTTATCAGCAAAGTCTATTTCTTTATATATTTTTTTGTTCATTTCTTTTTTTCTGTGGGGATTGAAAGTCTACCGAATTAAGATATGAGATACTTTCCACGATCGTTAATCGTAAAAACTATTCCATGCCTTAACTCTTAAAAAATTCAAGCCCCCAATCCAACTAACTACAATTTCGTGATCGAAATTGGTAGCGAACTACTGTTCGCGTCACTTGATGTCTAACTTTTCAGCGAGCGCGTTATATCTCTCCTCGCTTTTGCGCTTAAGATAGGACATAAGTCTTCTTCTCTTATTCACCATCTGCAAAAGACCACGCCTTGAGTGATTATCTTTCTTGTGATCTTTTAAATGGCTAGAAAGATTAATTATCTTTTCGGATAATATAGAAATCTGCACCTCAGGAGATCCTGTGTCACTTGGGTGTAATTGACTAGTCTTTATAACTTTTTGTTTATCTTTTTTAACCATGCGCAAAAATCAATCCTTATAGTAACAGAAATTTATTGTTAATTCAACTTTAACCCCTTTAGTATAGCTTCTGCAGCCTTAATATCTGGCTCCAAACCCCATTCTGAGGCGAGTTTAAACACTAAAATGTTTAAATTGGGGGCATCAACATCAACAGCGTTTTTTACACCAAATTTTTCATTATTTACCGTATTATCAATGTTTACAATTTTGGACTTATCAATTTCACCGGCTAGTTCCTCATAAATCTGGCCTAAATCACGCAGATCTTGAACACCAACCATAAATACCAAGTCAAAATCAAAACCAGTTACTTTGCTTCTTATCCTCTCATTGGGATCAAAGTCATTTGGAACAGGACCAATAGACAAAGTTAGAATGTTGTCTTTGGCAGAATAATTCACTTTTTCCGCTTGAGTGTCGCTATAGTTTATAAAAACTTGCAAATTTCTTTGTTTTATATCTCTCGTAATTTCCTTTTCCGAAAGCACACCAACAGCTTTTTCAGGAACTTTCCCTTGATACATAAAGGTGGGGTTTTTGGGATAATTTTTCAGCATGTGATAAAGACCAGCAGCCGCACAAAATGCATCCTCTCCAGCAACTTTTGAGGGTATTACTGCAATGTTGTGTGCAATATCTATTAATTCATGTATTTGACTTTTATATTTTTCCATATTCTTATTGTGGGCGGGAATTTGATAGGAAAGGTTATACCTACGCCCTATCTAGCATAGGGGATTATACCTCATATATCCTATAGTGTCAAATGGCTTCTATAAAATGGCCTTTTTTAGCTTCTTCAAAGATTGGTTTTAACAAAACACCACATTCGTTGTTTTTTCCTACAACCTCAACATCATCTTTGCCAATTTTCAGCTTTTTTATTACTCCTCGATATAAGGGTTCATAGTCCTCATCAATATCTGCAGGATCCATGTCATAAATGGCAATTCTCATATTTGGTTTTAATGATCCGGCCAAAACTTTGCTTCCCAAAATAATATCCTTGGAAAGAAGCTTAAAAGTTTTTATGATTTCTGCTCTACCCTTTATTTTTTGTTCATCCGAAACAGCCGTACCCTCAAGCAATTCTTTTACGTCATCAATAAGATCATAAATTGTTTTGTAGGACTTTACTATAACTCCTAAATCTTGGGCCATATCTTTTATTTGAGGTGCTAGGCGCACATTAAATCCAACTACAATACCATCTCCACTACTGGCAAGCTCCACATCCGAATCTGTAATATCCCCCGGGGCAGAGAGTAGAAATTTTATAGAATAAGTTACCCCTACAGCAGAAGATACCAAATCCGCCAAACTTGCCTTTACCGCCTCCAAAGTACCTTGTGTATCCGCCCTAAGAACAATAGAAACCACACGTTTAGTATCCTGTCCAATAATTTCTTCCCTTCCTTCATCTACTGAGAGCTCTGCCAGTTCACTACCTTCTACAACAATCACATCTCCAACACTTGGGGTTTCTTTAAATCCTAATATCTCCACAGGTTCCCCCGGACCTACATATTTTAGTATTTTTCCTTTGTCGTTTGTAAGAGAACGTATTTTTGCCACGTGACCACTAGCCATAACTTTATCTCCAACATTTAATGTTCCCGTTCTCAAAACGGCTGAAACCACAACACCTCGTTTGCGGTCTCTTTTGGATTCAATAATTAGAGCTTCCAGCTCGGCTTCGGGAAGACTTTTGAGTTCTAACATTTCTGCCATTAGTAAAATCGCTTCAAGTAATTTATCAAGGTTGGTATTCTTCGTTGCAGAAACTTCAACACTAATTACATCCCCACCCCAGTCCTCTACCAAAATATTTTCCTGAGCTAACTGTTGCTTTACTTTTTGTGGGTCGGCTCCGGAAAGATCCATTTTATTAATTGCTACAATAACTTTTACCCCTGAATCTTTTATATGTCCAATTGCTTCTTGTGTTTGGGGTTGTACGCCAGCATTTGCTGCCACTACAAGAACCACAATGTCTGCGGCTTTTCCACCGCGGGCACGCATTTGGGTAAAGGCTGCGTGTCCAGGTGTATCAATAAAGGTTATTTTCTTGTCATTATGGGTGATTTGGCAAGCACCTATGTGTTGGGTAATACCCCCGTGCTCTCCTTTTTGAACATTTGTCTGTCTAATTGCGTCTAAAATACTGGTTTTACCATGGTCTACGTGACCCATGAAGGTGACAATGGGTGGTCTATATTCACTTTTGTTTTTACCAGTATTTGACATATATTCTTCTTAAAACAGGTCATTTTTCTTCTTCAGTTTTTTCTTCGACCTTCTCTTCCTCCTTTGGTTCCTCAGCTTCTTTTTGCTGCTTAATTTCTGCATCCCAAACACCAACCACCTTTTCCTCCGCTTTCTTGGGAACACCATCTTCGGCACTAAATACCCCTGTGGCCCCCTTAATATCTATTTTCCACTTAGTTAACTTGTTTGCTAGTCTTGCATTTTGCCCTTCCCTACCAATTGCCAAACTTTGTTGGTCTTCAGGGACGGAAACAATTGCTCTTTGCTCTTCATCCTCCAAAACCACTTCTGTAACCATTGCGGGGGACAGTGCTGCTGCAATAAACTTTTCTGTCATTGAAGAGTAAGGAATAATATCTATTTTCTCACCAAAAATTTCTGAAATAATGGATTGGACTCTAACCCCTTTTTGGCCAACACAGCTTCCAACTGGATCAATTTTTTCATCACTAGAGGAAACTGCCATTTTTGTTCTGGAGCCTGGTTCTCTTGCAATAGCTTCAATAGTTACTGTTTTGGAGGCTATTTCAGGCACTTCCTGCTCAAAAAGCTTGGCAACAAATTGTGGATCTGCCCTACTAACAATAATTTCTGGGCCTTTTGTGGACTCCCTCACATCTTTTATTAAAACTTTTAATCTTTGGTTGTTTCTATATTGTTCTGTGGAAACTTGCTCAGACTGGGGCATTATTCCGTAGGCATAGTTTTTCCCTAAATCCAAAACTACAACCCCCGGTTCTACTTTAAAGACCGTTCCGGTCACAATGGTGTTAATTTTTTCACCAAATTCCTGGAAAATGACTTCTTTTTCTGTCTCACGGATTTTTTGTAAAATAACTTGTTTCGCGGTTTGGGCTGCTATTCTGCCAAATCCTGCAGGAGTAACGTCTTTGTCTTCAATTAGTATTTTTGCTTCCCCAGTTTGCTCGTCTAGTTCTACTTCAATTATTTCGAGTTCCACTTCTTCGCCGTGTTCCTTGCGGTCTTTTTTGTATGCAGAAGCTAGTGCTATCCTTATTGATTCGAGCACTGATTCCACGGAGATTCCGCGTTCTGTTGCAACCTGGTTTAATGCTGCATTAAATTCTGTTACTGCCATATTTATATTTTACTCCATTAAACTTAAAGGTGGGACATGCCCACCTCAACCACGGTAAAAATAGCAGAAAACAACAACAAAATCAAGACTCCCTATAATCTTCAAGTATCTGTCGTTGTTTGCGGGAGAGGCGTTTTGGGATAGTAACGAAAACCTGCACAATAACATCTCCTCTTCCTTGAGAACGTAGTCTTGGTAAACCCTTTCCTCTTAACCTAAACTGGGTTCCCGGCTGCGTGCCCTGTGGAATCTTTAATTCAGCCTTGCCTACTCCGCTTGCGCTCTCCAAATCTATGACCGGAATTTCCACCTCATCCCCTAGTGCAGCCTGCACCATGCTAATCTCGAGTGTACTAAACAAATGTTGGCCAGCACGTTTAAACTGTTCGGGTAAAATCACCCTGACGGTCAAAAACAGGTCCCCTGCCGGAAGATTATTGGGACCAGGCATGCCTTTGTTGGCAAACCTTATTTCCGTACCACTATGCACGCCCCCTGGAATTTTTATTTTTACCTTTCCGCTCTCCACATTTATTTCCTTTTCCACACCAGAAAGAGAATCTTTGAAATTTATATGCAGCTCGTAATATAAATTCTTTCCTTTTTGTGGAGCTCTTCTTCCCCCAAAACCTCTAAACCCAAAAAAATCTTCAAATATATCAAAAGGGTCAAAGTCTGCGCCCCTTCCACCTGAGGTATAAGAATAAGTAAATGGACCCCAATTACCAGCCGCTCCACCAAAGGGACTTCCCCCTTGTGCTCCACCAAAACCTGGGCCTGCATGTCCAAATTGGTCATACATTCTTCTTTTTTCGGTATCACTCAAAACCTGATAAGCCTCATTTATTTCTTTAAACCTTTTTTCAGCCGCCTTTTTATCTCCATCTTTTACCATATCTGGGTGATGGGATCGCGCTAATTTTCTGTAAGCACTTTTTATTTCAGCTGCTGTTGCGTTTTTATTTAAACCTAATACTTCGTAATAATTTTTTCCATTTGCCACGGAGTTATTCTAGCACTCCCGTCAAGCGGTTGCTACAGAAATTGAAAATCCCCCCGACTAGCGGGGGGATTCTCTTGTATTCAGTAATTAAAAGAAATTACTTGACTGCATCTTTCAAGCCCTTACCAGCCTTGAATGCAGGTGTTTTAGTTGCAGGAATGTGCAATGGGGCACCAGTTTGTGGGTTTCTACCCATTCTGGCTGCTCTTGGCCTCACTTCAAAAGTACCAACTCCGGTCCAAGTGATTTTTTCTCCTCTTGCCAATGTTCCTTTTAAAACCTCTGCCAAAGTATCAACTGCTTTTGCAGCATCTACTTTTGTCATTCCAGCTCTGTCAGCTATTGCGTTTACTAAATCTGTTTTTGTCACTTAAAACACCTCCTCTCAAAAAACTGCCTGGCGGCTAAATTTTTTTCAAACTTGTGACCTCATAATACACTCAAGTTTGCTTTTATACCAGTGTTTTCTCACATAACCTGTAGTCTTGTGATTTCGAAGTTATTGATTCTGTATACACCAAATATTTCAACTGGCTCCTTCGTGGACTTAACAAAAATGCTAATAATTATAACTAATATTGCAATGAGCAGTGCAACTAGGCATCCCTTGACAATTGAGCTAAGTAATTTCACAAACACAAAATACAGGATTATAAAAAGTAATAACGATAACAAGTAAAACATAGTTAAATTATTTTGCTGTCTCCGTAACTCTAGTTTCTCGTATTACGGTAACTTTTACAACCCCTGGATAATTTTGCTCAAGTTCAATTTTCCTTGCAATTTCCTTTGCCAAAAACTCAGTTGCTGTATCATCAACCTTTCCCGGTGTAACAAAAACACGTACTTCCCTGCCCGCAGAAATTGCGTAAACATCGCTCACTCCATCAAAAGATTTTGCAGCTTCTTCCAAAGCCTTCATCCTCTGTACATATGACTCGTAATCCTCTCCGCGTGCTCCAGGTCTTGCCCCGCTAACGTGATCTGCTAAATTAACAACAGAAGACTCAATTGAACTAAAGGGCTTATCCTCGTGGTGCTCAGCAACACAAGCAATAACCTCCTCTGATATTTTGTGTTTCCTCAAAAGTTCTACACCCAAATCTACATGTGTTCCTTCATCCTCCGTTACAACTTTCCCAATATCATGAAATAGGCAGCCTAACTTCACTGTGTCCACATTTGCTTTTATTTCATGTGCAATAGCTATACCAATTTTTGTTTCCTCCAAGGTATGCTCAATCATATTTTGACCATAAGAAAATCTGAATTTAAATTTACCCAGCATCCGGACAAGTTCCTTTGGAATATTGTAAACCCCAACCCTGTGGCAAAGATCGTCCCCAGCTTTAAACATAATATGGTCTATTTCGGTTGAGGCTTTTTTCACAACATCTTCTATTCTTCCAGGTTGAATTCGACCATCAGCAATTAGTCTCTCCAGAGCCATTCTTGCAATCTCTCTTCTGATTGGATCAAAGCACGAGATTCTAATCTCCCCTGAGTCAGAGTCCAGATCCAAATCCACCCCAGTGGCTTCCTCAAAGGCACGTATGTTTCTGCCCTCTTTACCAATAATTCTCCCTTTCATTTCCTCATCCTCTAGTTTTACTTTGGAGGTTGTGTACTCCACAATGTAGTCTGTGGCACCATGCCTCATAGCCGAAACCAAAACCTCTTTAGCCATTTCTTCAGAGTTCTTATTTATCTCCTGTTCTATCTCTCTAATCTTTTTTGATTTCTCTTCTGCCAACTCTTTGTCAACCTTTTGTAAAAGCAACTCTCTTGCTTCCTGCTTTGTTAAAGAAGCAACTTTGGATAACTTATCTTTTTGCTCTTTAACAATTTCATCAGTCTGCTGTTCTTTTTTTTCTATAATTCCCTTAGCAGCTTTTAAATTTTTGGCAGT
>JBHPHX010000007.1:0-24478 GCA_042571515.1 Patescibacteria group bacterium | reverse complement strand
CAAACTAGGATTGCAGGTATCACAGATCCTGCCGATTCAGCAAGTTTTCGTTTAATTTCGTGGAAAAATACGTGGGAGATTGCAAAAGATAACTTGTTATTTGGGGTTGGTTTTAACGCTTTTAAGTTTGCACAAGAAGAACATGGATTTCTGACCCCAGATTCGGCTAGAAAATATAGTGCTACAGGATCAGATTCAAGTTTACTGCTTGTTTTAGCCACAACTGGAATTTTAGGTTTAAGTGTGTTTTTATTTGGAATGTTTTATCCAGTTTTTGCAAAACGCAGTCTTTTCCTGCTTATAGTTACAATGTCGCTTTTTCTGGAGTCTCAATTTATTAATTCACTCTTTTTCCCCCAAATTTTATTCTTATATCTAAATATGCTAATATTGGTTTAACTATTAACCATTAGACTATTGGAGGTGAGGAATGAGAGTTTGTATAGTGGGCGATCTGCGTTTTTTGTGTGGTTTCTTGTACCTACTACGTGAAAAGCCTGTCCTAGAAAAAAGCTTGGAAAAAGGTCAGGTGTGTTTGACCAATTCCGCTACAGGAATTCCTTCTGAACTTAAGACTTACGATATCTTTGTAATAACTTGGAGTATTGTAGTAACTAAACTGCTCAACGAGGAAACGCTAAAAATATTAAAAGAAGATGTGGAAATAATTTGGGTTCGTGATCCTTTACCGTCCAACGAGTATTACACAAAGGTAACCCTTGTTAAAACCTTACGCGAAGCCGTAGACAGGGTAGGGGAAATATTGAGTGAAAAAGAAGGAGGTTAGGAGTGAAGAAAATTTGCGTAATAGGGGATACCGATTTTGTTGGAGGTTTTTATCATAGGGTACGTATGGACCATCTGCTGAAAAATTGTTTTGAGATTTCTGCTTTGTATTCCACCCGTCCGGTGCCCAGCCCATGGCTTGAAGATACTGATATATATGTTGTGGAAGGTTACAAAAGAAGCGAAGGCCTCCTGCTTCATAAAAATACAAAAAGGTTACGAGAGGGGACGGTCATAGTTGTAGTGCATGACGGTTATGATCCGGAAGCAGACAAAGCAATTCAGGTCAAAAATGTGGATGAGGCTGTCGAAAAGATCAAGGAAACACTTAAACTTTAATGGAGGTGAGGTGTGAACATTTGCGTTATCGGAAGGCCCAAGCTTATTTTAGGGTTTTTGCTGGCGGTATTTATCCAGGTACCCCAAGCTTCTGAACAAAAAAAGGTTTAGGTTTTATTCAATGCCTGTTGGGGAAATGCCACTTGACCCTGGAAGAATTGATGTTTTTATTGCAAAACACGAAGCGTTTATAGAGCGTCATTCCTACAGGCGAAAAAGGAGGTCGTCGGTAAAAGAGGATGTAAAGGTAGTCCTAGTTAAGAGAAAGAACGTTTTTACTGCTGTGGATGAAGTTGTGTTGTATCATTGTTTCCAGGTAAGTAGTAGAGAATACTGAGCAGGGTGGAGTAGTCAAATAAATTACACTACCTTGCTCAGGGGGATTCTTTCTTGTATGTAACCTTCACAAACTTCTCGTCAGAATTACCAGCTTCATCAGTTGCAACCACCTTTATATTAACCTCGCCCTCATTTACCCCCAATAAAAACTCAAATGAATTATCTGGCCTTTGAACTGCTAACTTATCATTAATTCTAATCTCTGCTTTTTCATTAACCTTACCCTTAACCAAAACCCTATTATTTAAATTTTTGACAACCTCTCCATTTTTTGGTTCTAGAATATCCAAATCTGGGTCTTTATCGTCAAAAACAATTGTTAAAGTTTGAGATTTTTCACTTTCTTCGTCTTTATATTCTGCCCTTGCAAACAAGGTGTTCCTACCCTTTATTAATTCTAGATCGTCAAAGATAAAACTTCCGTCTACACCTGCCGTAGTTTTTTCCTTTTCGGGTCCATTTACATAAATTTTTATAGTTGAGCCTGGTTTTGCATATCCTTCAAGTCTAACTTTCTCTTCACTAATCGCAGTGGGAGGGCTTAAAAATATAGGAGGTGGAATAGCCGCCCTAATTTCTATACCCGAGTCATCTCTATGTTTAGAAATAAAACCAAAAAGTGCGCCAACTGTTGGTCCAAAAAAAGTGATTGATATAATACCTAACCCCACAAGCCCAATTATCCCAAAGACCGCTTTAAAGAGTTTATTTTTTAGTTCTTGTTCAGTTGGTTTTGCCATAAGTACAGTTTACCATTCTAGGTTTGTTAAAGAATGGAGCCGGAGGTGGGATTCAAACCCACGACCCATCCCTTACGAAGGGATTGCTCTATCCCTGAGCTACTCCGGCGCTCTGGAGCGGGTGACGGGGGTTGAACCCGCGACCTTCTGCTTGGGAAGCAGACACTCTACCAACTGAGCTACACCCGCACACAAGGATTATATCAAACACAACAACTCCAACGCGGGAGTTGTTGTGTTTTGAATTATTAACTACAAGACTAAGTCTTAAGGGAGGACTAAGGTTTGTCCTGGCATAATAAGAGCTTGCTGCCCGTTTGGTAAGAAACCAACACTTGCAGAGTTTGCTCCTAAAATTTTTGTCCATTCAAAACCGCTATTGTATCTTGCCTCTGCAATTTCCCATAACGTATCTCCGCTTATAACAACGTGAGAACTTCCGGAAATATCACCATAGACATAATCATTTGCTACCCAATATGGTCCTCCAGTACCCAATCCGGTACCCATAACCATATCCTCATCTTCTGCTGCTAGAACTTCTGTAGAAGCCCCGTCTCCGTCGAGATCACCCATTTTTTCTTCGTCAGACTTAAATAAATCCTTTATTTTTTCTCCTAGTTTCTTAGGTTCTTCTTGATCTTCTGCGGTTGATGCAACACCTTCAACATCTCCAGTTGTAGGTTGTTCTGCATTAAAATAATTGTATGTGGCAAACACCAGCGCGAGTACAAATAACCCTCCAACAATAAGAGCTAAACCATCTTTGGAATTAGCTGATTCTTTTTTTGCTTCTGCCATATTTTCACCCCCTATTCTACCCAAAATTATTACTAATTGGGCAGAATTTTTTTAACTGGCGGGATCGACGGGACTCGAACCCGCGGCCTCCTGCGTGACAGGCAGGCGCTCTAACCATCTGAGCTACGACCCCTCATATGAGTCAGACGACTCCTCAAATGCTATTTTATATTATAAGCGTCATAATAGTAACAAACCCTTTTTTACTAGTCAATGCAGCTAACTATAAGGTGAGATATAATTTCAATAATGACAAAACCCCATAAATTCACAAATAAAGAAATAGTTGTTCTTTTCAAAGAGGTTTTAGCTGCCATGGAAATTAAGGAATTTAACAGATTTAGGATTCGTGCTTATCAAAATTTAATTCCTGTTTTGGAAAGTTTGACCATGAGTGTATATAACTTATGGGAAAGTAACAGGTTGTTTGAAATACCTGGAGTGGGAGATACCATAAAGGGTCATCTTGATGAATTATTTAAAACTGGAAAAGTAACTGAGTTTGACGCTGTAATGCATGATTTACCCCAAGGTATGTTTAGTTTAATTGGGTTAAGAGGAGTTGGTGCTAAAAAAGCATATAAGTTAGCCAAAGCCTTTGAATTAAATGATCGCAAGACTGCCCAACAAGCTGTAAAAGAGGCTGCAGAAAAAGGTTTAATAAAAGATCTAGAAGGATTTGCAGAAAAATCGGAGCAACTGATTCTTGAGGCACTGAAGGGTCACAAAAAGACTAAAAGTGAAAAGGCGCGAACATTGTTATTCAGAGCCGAACAAGTAGCCGAAAGGGTTTTGAATTATTTGGAAAAATTCCCGGAAGTGGAGAAAGTTGAGGTTGTGGGTTCTTTTCGAAGAAGAAGACCTACAGTTGGGGATATTGAGTTTGCTATTGCTACCAAAGATCCTGAGGCTACCACAAATTATTTTTTGAAATACCCAGAGATAGATGAAGTTCTTGTTAGTGGAAAATCCAGATCTTCGGTTGTGATCGGAGATGATATTCAAGTAGACACAAGAGTATCTGACCCGAAAATTTTTGGTTCTATGGTACAGTATTTTACTGGAAGCAAGGTTCACAATATAAATTTGCGAACCTATACTTTGGACAGAGGTTACTCACTGTCTGAATATGGAATAAAAGAAACGTCTACTGGAAAAGTCCACGAATTTGATAATGAGGAAGATTTCTATGAGTTTCTAAAGTTACCTTGGATTCCTCCAGAAATTAGGCAGGGAACAGAGGAAATAGAATTGGCTCAAAAAAATAAACTTCCAGAATTAATTAAACTGGAAGATATTAAAGGAGATTTGCATACCCACACAATCCTTTCTGATGGTGTAAGCACACTGCAAGAAATGGTAGAAGCAGCAAGAGAAAGGGAATATGAATATATTGGGATAACCGACCATGCCCCAAGTGTACAAAGTAGGGGATATGATGAAGTAAAAAGTATAATTGAAAAGACCCGAATTAATGTTGCCAAGTTTAATGCCGCCCAAAAAGATATAAAAGTTTTGTTCGGATATGAAGTAAATATTCTTGCGGATGCCACGCTTTCTGTGCCCGATGATTTATTAAAGGAATTAGATTTTGTAATTGCTGGGATACATACTGCTTTCGATCAACCAGAGGAACAAATCATGAAACGACTAACTTATGCTCTGGAACACCCATTAGTTGATATTTTAGCCCATCCCAGTGGAAGAATAATAAATCAGAGGGAACCATATGCAGTAAATTGGCAGAAGATTTTGAAGACTGCTTCTGAAAATAACAAAATTTTGGAAATTGACGCTAATCCACACAGATTAGATTTGCCAGAGGATTTAGTGCAGCAGGCAGTTAAACGTGCTATTCCGGTTGTTATTAACTCAGATGCGCACGATGTAAATCAGTTTGATTTTATGAAATATGGAATTGATGTTGCAAAAAGGGGGTGGTGCGAAAAGGAGCATGTGGTTAATACGTTAGGGGTAGATGAGTTACTGAAATATTTTAAACGATAGTTTTTCAGACAAAAAGAAAGAGCATAATTACTTTGCCTAATAACGGCATTTCATTATGCTCTTTTTGCGGGTTATTTTTTTCCTTTCATTTCTGGATCTTTTTAACGGAAACCCATTCCGTATCAATTGCAGTCCAAGCGGCCCACACCCCGCTATAATTAAGATCATGGCATGTGGCTTCAAGTTCAACTATCCACTTTCCAGGGGATGTAGGTGTGAATTTGTTTCCGAAGACCCACGGAAAATATTCCCCTTTCTTTGGTCGAGCGCGAACCCGGTACTCCGTGGAGCAACTTCCTGAGGGCATTGTGGTATCTGTTATTTCCACAACTATTTCTTGCCCCACAACCGGATTTTTTGGAACCGAGGCTTCAAAGGTAAACGGATTCTCTATAACCTGAATAGTTTTAGAAAAAACCATTGACCAAGATTCTTCCCCAACAACTCGTGCTCGGGCATTCAGGGTATGCTCTTGTCCAACAAATTCTGCTGGAACAAAGAAGTCACTGAGAACCCAATCATCCTCGTTTGAGTCGCCCGGGTAAATATTAGGATCTCCTAACCAAACCTGCCACTCTACTGCGACACCTTGTGCAACGCCAACTGTAGAAAAACCATATTCGTAGGAGAAACCTTCTCCCAGTTTATTCGGCCCAACAATGAGAATGTTAGTTATTGAAGAAGGTAGAGGTAAAATCGCAATAGAATCCTCTAAAATTCCCCCTCGTTCTTTTCCACCAACTTCCTGCCAATCCACCACTACTGTGTAGGTTCCAGGATTCTTACCCCAGGTTTTTAGACTAGTTCCAGTTCCAGCACCCCGATAGTTTTTTAGGCTGGTGTTTATAGTGCAACCATCTCCTGCTAAACATGAACCACTGTAATCTGTAGCTAAACCCCCAGGTACATGAATGGTGAGGTTAACTCGACTAGCTGAATTACCAAGAGTATTCCAAGCCACTGACATGTAGAATTTATTTCCCACCATAATCTGATCTTTCAAGATATCGAATTTAACAGGATCAATAGCAGCCTGAGTTGGAGGTGCGAATAGCAACGCGAATAGAATCGCGAAAGCCACGACAAGAAACACTTTCTTCATCATCATCTCCTTATACAAGATTAAATTTGAATGTTGTCAAAGTCCCCGCAAAATTTAGAAAAACCCGCCAAAAAGGCAGATCTTCCGCCCAATTATACCCTATAGTGTGGAATAAATCAAGGGAAAAAGGTTGATTTTATAATAAATCCAGAAATTGATGTTACAGCTAAAGTGTTTTCGTGGGAGCGGAGGTTTGACAGTAAATTACAGGGGAAGCGTAGGTTCATTGTAATAATGCAGTTTCTCTGAAAATATATTCAACGGGTCAGACCCGTACGGGTCTGACCCCTATCTCCCGTGCTATAATGAAGCAGTATATATTTTTAAGGAGAATTTTATGTTTGGAGCATTGTTATTACCAATAGTAGCTATTGGTGCGTTTATTTTATATCTAGTTTCAATTTACAACTCCCTTGCCTCACTTCGTGTAAAAATAAAAGAAGCTTGGAGCCAAATTGACGTTCAGCTCAAAAGAAGAATTGATCTTATTCCCAACCTTGTAAATACTGTAAAAGGGTATGCAAAACACGAAAAAGAAGTATTTGAAAACGTTACTAAAGCTCGCTCTGCACTTATGAACGCGGGAAACGCTAAGGAAGCTGGGGAGGCAGACAACATGCTTAAGGGTGCTTTAAAAAGTTTATTTGCTGTAGCTGAGGCCTATCCTGACCTTAAGGCACAAGAAGGATTTGTTCAGTTACAAAAGGAGCTAAGTGATACTGAAGATAAGGTTGCTTATTCTAGGCAATTCTATAATTCAGTTGTAAGAGACTTTAACGAAAAGATTGTGGTATTCCCATCCAACATTTTTGCCAAAATGTTTGGATTTAAGGCAGAGGAATTCTTTGAAGTGGAGGGAGCAGAGAGAGAAGCACCAAAAGTTGATTTCTGAAAATGGATTACTCAAAATATAAACTCTTTGTTTTTGACCTTGATGGTACTTTGGCACCAAGCAAATTCCCCATGGATGAAGAAATGGCTGAGTTACTGGTCAGCTTACTTAGAAAAAGGATGGTTGTTGTTACCTCTGGGGCTAAATTTAGTAGGTTTGAAGAGCAGTTATTAGTCTCTCTAGATTCTGGATATGAAAATTTACACTTATTTCCCACTAATGGTACAGAATATAGAAAGTATGAAAACGGTGAGTGGATCCAGGTGTACTATGAGCCATTGTCAGATGAGGAAAGTCAGAAAATTTTTGATGCGTTTGAAAAAGCCTTTGAAGTTCTAGAATATAAGCATCCAAAAAAACATTTTGGGGAATTTATTGAAAATAGAGGAGGACAAGTGACCTTTTCAGCAGTGGGACAAGAGGCACCTTTGGAAGAAAAACTTTCTTGGAGAAAAGATAACTTGCCCATTTTAAAAAAGATTTCGGTGGAGGTTGGGAGGCTACTGCCGGATTTTGAAGTTAAAGTGGCTGGAACTACTTCTGTGGATGTGACCCATCATCACATAGATAAGAAATATGCAGTTGAGAAGATGAAGGAATACTTTGATCTAGGAAGTGAGGACATTATTTTTATTGGAGATGCTTTAGAAGAGGGATCAAATGATTATCCGGCCCTCTTAGCGGGGGTTCAAGGTGTTCAGGTTGAAGGTGTGGAGGACACAAAAAAGCTTCTAGTGCAAATCCTAAGCCAAATTGATTAATTAGTGATATACTATTTCCAAATATAAACTACTGGAGGTGAGTTGTGAAACATGAAGATGCCTTTAAAATCTTGTACCAATGGTTACAAAAGAAAGATACTGCTTTCCGTGGAGGTATTCCATGTGATGTAACTGATCCTAGAGCTCCGGCCCCCCACGCGTTTGTAGTTGTCATTGAAATAGCAGGGGATCCGTGGCCACCGCGTGGAATAAACCATTTTACAGTTTTTAAAAATAAGACGATAGAAATACAACCCGAGCTGAATCTGGGACCGATATAAATACCCTAAGGAGGAAGTTATGGGAGTGTGTAATCGTGATGATGCCGAGAAGATACTTTGGTCCTTCGTTCTTGCACGAAAAGAGGATAGGTTCGTAGAGAGCCCTAAATACATGGATTCAATGGTTTTGAATGGAGATCCCCGCGATGGTAGTTTTGGATGGCTTTTTAGGGCACGCACCACGCTTGATGGACCAAAATACTATTTAGTTTTTCGAGATCACGACGTTCAAGTGTTTTCTAGTCGACCACCCGCAAAGATGAAGTCCACTGGTGTCTGGTAAAGGAACTTTCTTAGAAAGGAGGGGGACTTTACCACTTAGATTTGTCATCTGTTAAAATATACTAATGCCAAGTGTTTATTCACACATAGACAAAAATAAAAGAGACACTGTAATAATTATGATACTATTTGTACTTGTTATTTCCGCACTTTCCTGGTTTTTAGGAGAAATGTTTGATCCAGGATATGGGGCTAGTTATGTAGGATTTGCCCTAATATTTTCTGGAATTTCCAGTTTTGTTTCATATTACAACTCAGACAAAATGATCCTGGCAATTTCTGGTGCAAAAGAAGTTCCCTTTGAACATAACAAATATCTCCACAATCTTATAGACAATATGTGTATAGCCAGTGGACTTCCCAAACCAAAAATATATATGATAAATGATACTGCTATGAACGCATTTGCCACCGGAAGGGATCCCCAACATGCCGTAATTTGTTTTACTAGTGGGATTGTGGATAGGTTGGGAAAAAGAGAATTAGAGGGAGTTGTCGCCCATGAGCTTTCTCACATCCAGAATTATGACACGCGCCTTATGTCTATTGTGAGCATTTTAGTCGGGATGGTAACTCTACTTTCGGATTGGTTTACAAGAGGAAGATTGTACGGGGGAGGGTCGTCTGGTAGAAAGGGAAGTGCTTCCGGAATTATATTTTTAATTGGGATTATATTTGTAATTTTGAGCCCCATTATTGCAACACTTATAAAACTAGCTATCAGTAGGAGCAGGGAGTTTTTGGCAGACTCATCCTCGGCTCTTATGACAAGATATCCACATGGACTAGCTAGTGCATTGAGAAAATTGGGGGCAGATCAAGAGATTTTAGAGGTTGCAAATGGGGCAACTGCCCATTTGTATATTTCTAATCCTCTCAAGGGCCAAGGTATAGGTAAGTTATTTGCTACCCATCCTCCTGTCCAGGAGAGGATAAAGAAACTAGAAAGTATGTAATATTTCGTAAGACCCTGCATTCTTTACAACTAAAAGAACTAAAGCCCCCACAACAAGTATTAATCCGCATAGAGCCAATAATCCCTTTAGGACCAACTTTCTTTCTGGAATAACACAGCCAAGGATCCAAATACCGCCTCCAGATAATAACGCCCAAGTCCAAGTTTCCATAGTAATCTCCTATCTAATCTACCTTGCCATTTGTTTAACCCAAATATATAGTAAATAGTGTGAAGAATAAAGGAATTTCGGAAAAACAGGTTTTACATATTGCCAATCTATGCAACCTTACTTTAACTGATGCCGAGGTAAAAAAATTATCGGAGATGCTTTCTGATACGCTTGGTTACATTGATGTCTTAAATGAGCTGGACGCTAGTGAAGTGAAGGAGACTTTTCAAGTGACTGGCCTGACTAATGTATTTCAAGAAGATAATGAGAAGGTGACCACGCTTTCTCAAGAAGAGGCGTTGAGTAACGGCAAGGAGATTGTAAAAGATATGTTTGCAACGGAGGCCATTTTTTGAAAAAGTTAAATGAATTTACAATAAAAGAGGCAAGAGAGGGATTAAAAAAGGGTGATTTTTCCTCAGTGGAGCTCGTGCAGGCTTGTTTGGATCAAATAGAAAAATATGATGACAAAATCAAGGCTTTTATAACTGTGGTTGGAGAGCAGGCTTTGGAACAGGCAAAGATTGCGGATATAGAAATTGCAAAAGGCACTGACCGGCCCCTACTTGGAATTCCTTACACCGCAAAGGATATATTTTCCACAAAAGGTGTGCAAACCACAGCAGGCTCAAACGTTTTGAAAGACTACATTCCTCCTTTTGAGTCCACGGTTACGAAAAAGTTAAAGGAAGCAGGCGCTATATTATTAGCCAAGGATAATTTGGACGCGTTTTCACACGGTAGCTCCACTGAGACTTCAGATTTTTTTACAACGAAGAACCCGTGGGATATAACCAGACTCCCTGGAGGTTCCTCTGGGGGTACAACTGTGTCAGTTTCTTCAAATATGACCATTTTTGGTATTGGTGGAGATACCGGAGGTAGTATAAGATGTCCTGCCAGTTGGTGTGGAGTTACAGGTTTAAAACCCACGTATGGAAGAGTTAGTAGGTACGGTGTTGTGGCTATGGCTTCATCAACAGATTCTCCTGGGCCAATTACAAAAACAGCCGAAGATGCAGCAATTGTTTTGGAAGTAGTTGCAGGAAAAGACCAAAATGATGCAACCAGCTCACCAAGCAAGATAAGCGAATATATATCTGAAATTGAAGATTATAGTTTAGAAGGAGTTAAAATTGGCAAACCCAAATTATTTTTTGATAAGAAAATTGATGACAAAGTTATTGAAAAAATTGAAGAAGCCTTAGAAAAATTTAAAGAATTAGGTGCAGAAATAGTTGAAATTGATATGTTATCTCCGGATTATTCTCTTGCAGTTTACACAATTGTTCAGAGAGCAGAAGTTTCTTCCAATTTGGCAAGATTTGACGGTATTAGATATGGACACAATAGGGGTGCCTTTGGACTTGAGGCTAGAAAAAGGATGATGCTCGGAGCGTACGCTCTAAGCGTGGGTTATTACGATAAATATTACTCCAAGGCTCAAAGAGTCCGTTCTGTAGTGATTGACGAGTTTAAAAATGCATTCGAAAAGGTAGATTTTATAATTGGCCCAACCTTGCCTACAGTAGCTCAAGAAATTGGAGCAATAGGAAGTTCTCCAATGTGGGGGGAGCTAACCGACAGATTACAAATTCCAGCATCTATGTCTGGAATTTGTTCTTTGGCAATTCCATGTGGGTTTGTGGACGGGCTTCCGGTTGGAATGCAAATTATGGGTAATTATTTTGAAGAGGGTAAAGTTCTTGGAGCCGCTCATGTTTTCCAGAAAAATACAGATTATCATACTAAATTTCCAGATCTTGAAAGGACAACAAAATGAATTTATTTAAGTGGTTAACTCCAAAAAACGGGGGTGTTAGATCCACAGTCAGTGGAGAAAATTTAGAAAATATAAGACGAGAATGGCAAAACATAGCAATATTGGTACAGGGAGGGCAACCCAGCCAGTTACGAAATGCCCTAATCGTGGCAGATAAAACTCTGGATAATGCACTAAAAGATATTGTGAGAGGGGAAAATATGGGAGAAAGGTTAAAAAATGCCCGAAGTAAATTTGATCCAGTTATCTACAATAAGGTTTGGCAGGCACATAAAATGAGGAACTCACTTGTGCACGAAGCTGGTTATGAACCTCCTCACCACATGTTAAAAAACGGAATTGAAGATTTAAAAATTGGGTTAAGTAAATTAGGAGTTATTGTATAGGTAAATATGAAAGACTTGTTAGGAAAATATAAATTAGTTTTAGGACTAGAAATACACTTACAACCAACAGCAGAAAAAAAGATGTTTTGCAGGTGTGATGCGAATGTGTGGAAAGCCAAACCAAACTCTCACACATGCCCAACGTGTTTAGGCCTTCCGGGAGCACTTCCCGTACCCAACCCAGAAGCTATTAAAAAAGCACAGTTATTAGGGCTGGCAATGGGGTGTGAAATTAGTATAAGTAGTAGTTTTGATAGAAAACATTATTTCTATCCCGATTTACCAAAAGGCTATCAAATAAGTCAGTACAACCAACCCCTATGTATTGGTGGGGAAAAGCTAGAACGTATTCATCTTGAAGAAGACACAGCAAAATCTCTACATAAAGGGGGCAAAACACTACTTGATTTCAATTCTTCTGGAATACCCCTAATTGAAGTTGTTACTAAACCTTGTTTTACAAATATTGAAGAAGCAGTGGAATTTGCTAAAAAAGTTCAAAAGTTGGTTCGAGATTTGGGTTTGGGAACGGTTGATATGGAAAAGGGTCAGATGAGACTAGAACCAAATATTTCACTTCGCACCTCTGAAATGGAAAAAAAGAGCGAATTACCCAGCTACAAAGTGGAAATTAAAAATATTAACTCCTTTAAATTTATGGAAAAGGCTGTAAAAGCTGAAATTCACAGACAAAGGAGATTGTTGGATGCGGACGAGACCCCAATTCAAGAAAATAGGGGGTTTAGGGAGGGTATGGAGGAAACCATTTCCCAAAGAACCAAGGAGCATGCGCAAGATTACAGATATTTCCCAGAGCCTGATATTCCCCCAATGGTTTTTGACGAGAAGTATATGGAAAATTTGGAAAATGAATTTGAGGAGATAAGAGGCAAAATGCCAGATGAGCAAATTTCAAATTTATTAAAAAATGTTGAAGTTGATGATAAGGTAAAATCCAAACTAAACATCGAAAACACAAAAGAAATTTTAAAGTTAATTGAACGTGGGGCCAATCCAAAGGACGCTATAAATGTAGTTTTAAACAAAAGAGACCCCGAAAGTTTATTTGTAAAGAGAATTTCGGATGAGAGTGAGTTGATTGAAGTGGTTAAAAAAGTAATTTCTGAACATAAAAACGTGATTGATACTTATAAATCTGGTAAGGATAGTTCGCTCCAATTTTTAATAGGCCAGATTATGAAACAAACACAAGGAAAGGCAGACGCTAGCATCGCTAAAACGTTGCTACTAAAGGAAATAGGAGAGTAGAGCTAAGTGTGATAAGATATTCCTGTGGAGTTGAAGTTTGATCTGGAAAACCCCAAGCTTGAATATATAAAGGCAGAAAAACGTGCTATCGAAGCATTAAAAAAACTTGCAAAAGAAACCGTTGTAGGGGTGGACATTGAGGCAACTGGATTTGATCCTTTCACGGAAACCATTCTTACAGTTCAAATTGGTACAGCCGAAATTAGCTATATTTTTGATGCCAGAAAAATTGATTTAGGTAATATTTCAGAGTTTAAAAAAATATTATCAAATCCTAAAATAGTTAAACTTTTGCACAACGGGAAATTTGACTACAAATGGATAAGACATCACACCGGAGTAAGAATTAAAAATATATACGACACAATGCTTGCGGAAGCTGTTTTAAACTGTGGTTTGGGAAGTGGATTTTACAGTTTGGCTGAGCTTGCAAAAAGGTATGCAGACGTTGATTTAGATAAAGATATTAGAGCGAGTTTTGAAGGCATGGCACACGCAAGATTTAGTGACGAACAATTGAAATACGGTGCCAAAGATACTTTGATACTGTTTCCAATATTTGAAAAACAGGTAAAGCAATTAAAAAAGAAAGATGTTTTTAAAATAGCAAAACTAGAATTTGCGGTTACTATAGTAGTTGGGGAGATGGAGTATAGAGGTATTTATGTAAATGTTAAAAAATGGAAGGAATTATTAAAAGACATTGCGATTCGTCGCGAAGAAGCCGCAGAAAAATTCTACGAAGCTATCCGCCCCTTGTTCTCTACATCTCAAATGGATTTGTTTGGTAAACCCGCCCCGCCTATTAATTTAAATAGCCAAGTACAACTTATGAATTTGTTTAACAATAAACTAGGTTTGGGGATACCATCTACCGGAGTTAATATTCTAAAAGAACAAGAACATCCCATTGCAAGATTATTGATGGATTACAGACAATATGAAAAACTTTTATCTGCTTTTGGGGAGTCTTTTTTGAAGCTTGTTAATAAAAAAACTGGAAGAGTACACCCATCTTTTAATCAGCTAGGTACAGCAACTGGACGCTTTTCCTGTAATAACCCAAACTTACAACAAGTGCCCGCCGGAAGAACAGCCCCATTTAGGGAGTGTTTTAACCCAAAAAAGGGTTATAAAATGGTGGTTTCAGACTATTCATCTATGGAAATGAGAATACTAGCGGATCTTTCGGGTGACAAAGTGTTTATTGAGGCTATTGATAAGGGGTTAGATCTTCATTCATATACTGCGTCTTTAATGTTTGGTGTGGAATATACAGAAAATTTCAAAAGTGAGCATCCCGATTTGCGCTATGCCGCCAAAGCAATTAATTTTGGGCTGATGTACGGGATGGGACCAATGAGTTTAGCTCGTCAAATCAACGTTTCAACTGAGGAGGGAGAGGAGTATATGGAAAAATATTTTAGGTCATACCCAAGTGTTAGAGACTGGCTAGATAAGCAGTCCAAAGATGCTGTTAGAAATGGGTGGAGCTCTACACCTTTTGGAAGAAAACGTTGGTATAGAATGCCAGAAAAAACAGATCCAGAATTTAGAAGAAAGATAAGTAGGATTCAACGTCAGGCAAAAAACCACCCAATTCAGGGTACAAACGCAGATGCAATTAAATATGCTTTGGTTTATGTGCAGGAGAGGTTTGATTTGGGAGAGTTTGATGGTGGAATAACTCATACAATTCATGATGAAATTGTGTGTGAGGTGAAAGAAGATCAGGCGGAAAAATTTGCAGAAGTTTTATCACAGGATATGATTAGAGCTGCTGAGTTGTTTGTAAAGAGAGTCCCAATAGATTCCGTACCATTCATCGGCGACGTCTGGGAGCATTAGCACACCCATTGACCAATTGCTAATCCATGCTAAACTTAAAACATGGTTTTGTGTCACAGATGCGGGCAAAGGTCCGCCGAAATACCCTTTAATAAAATAATTGATGGTAGGCAAGTTTATATGGCTCTATGCCAAGTTTGTTACCAGGAAGTCAAAGAGGAAACTACAAGCGCAGCTTCAAAACTAGACAAATTTGGAAGAGATTTAACAAAACTTGCAAAAGAAGATAAATTAGATCCCGTAATTGGTCGGAAAGACGAAATTGAACGTGTAGTCCACATACTCTCTCGCCGTACAAAAAATAACCCCGTTTTAATGGGGGAGCCTGGGGTTGGAAAAACTGCAATTGTAGAGGGACTAGCCCAAAGAATTATAAACGGAAAAGTTCCAGAGCCTCTTCAAGGAAGACGAGTTTTTGAGCTTGATCTGGCAAGTGTAATTGCGGGAACTTCTCACAGAGGTATGTTTGAAAGTCGGCTTAAAGATATTATTAAAGAAGTGGTTTCTGCCCAAGGTCAAATAATTTTGTTTGTTGACGAGGTACATACTGTAATTGGTACTGGTTCTGCAGAGGGGGCAATGGATGCAGCCAACATATTAAAACCAGCACTAGCTAGAGGGGAATTACAAATGGTTGGAGCCACTACAATTGATGAATATAGAAAACATATTGAAAAAGATGCTGCTTTGGAGCGAAGATTCCAACCAATTCTAGTTAGGGAGCCTACCGCCGAAGATACTATAAAAATATTAGAAGGATTGCGCGAAAGATATGAAAAACACCATCAAGTAATAATCTCGGATGAAGCTATAAAATCAGCAGTCAAATTAAGCACTCGCTATATCAGCGACAGATTTTTGCCTGACAAAGCAATTGATCTGGTTGATGAAGCTTCTGCTCTTGTGAGAATTTCACAAATTAAGGAGCCTGCAAATTTAAAAGGGGTTCAAGAGAAATTAAAAGAATTAAAAGACAAGACTAGAAAAAAGGGAATTTCAAAAGAGAAAAAAGATAAGCTAAATGACGAAATTGAAGCAACCGAAAGGGTGAAAGCTGAATTGGTTGAGATATGGACAAAAACTAAATTGGAGGAAATCCCAACCGTTGGGGAAGACGCCATAGTAAGGGTGGTATCTCGTGCCACAGGAATTCCACTAGATAAACTAAGTGTTAAAGAAAAAGAGCGACTGTTAAACATGGAGAAGAATTTGCATAAGCGTATTGTTGGACAAGAATTAGCTGTTAATGTGATTTCTGAGGCTATTAGACGAGCTAGGAGTGGTCTAAAAGATCCCAGGCGTCCCATTGGAACCTTTCTATTTTTGGGGCCCACAGGTGTAGGAAAAACAGAACTCTCTAAGGCGCTAGCAGAAGTTTTATATGGAGATGAGGATATGATTGTGAGAATTGATATGAGTGAATATATGGAAAAGCATTCCGTGAGTAAATTAATTGGAGCTCCCCCGGGATATGTTGGTTACGATAAAGGAGGACAATTAACAGAGGTAGTCCGCAGGAAGCCATTTTCAGTAATTTTATTAGATGAAGTAGAAAAAGCCCATCCAGATACGTTTAATGCTCTGTTACAAATTATGGAAGATGGAAGGCTAACAGATAGTAAGGGTAGAACCGTTGATTTTAAAAACACTATTTTAATTATGACCTCAAATGTTGGATCTGAACTTTTGAGAAAATCTGAAATTGGATTTAGCCCACGTAAAAAAACCAAGGAACAAAATAGGCAGGAATTTGAAAAACGTGTTAAATCCATTTTAAAGGATACATTTAGACCCGAATTTTTAAATAGAGTTGATGAAATTGTAATATTCTCATCCCTTACCAAAGAAAATATTAAGGAAATAGTAAAAATACAACTAAAGCAGGTACAAAAAAGGCTAGATGAGCACAACATAACCCTTAATGTTACAGCAAAGGGCATAGACTACTTGGTAAATAAAGGATTTGATGAGGAATACGGCGCTCGCCCACTTAAAAGACTTATTCAAAAGGAAATTGAGAATGTGTTGTCTGGAATGCTTATTTCTGACAAGTTGTCTGAGAATGCGAAAATTACTGTGAGTGCTGTTAAATCTGGTCTGAAAATTAAAATTAAAGAGGTTGCATCCGTAAAGGTAATTTGATATTCTGGCGTTTGTTATGGCAGATGAACCCACAAAACAAGAAAGTCAAGAAAATAAGGAAGAAAAAAAGGCTCTCCCCGAATTTAGAGTAGGGGATACGGTTAAAGTTTTCTATAAGATTATTGAAGGAAAGAATGAAAGAATTCAGCCTTTTGAGGGTATTGTAATTTCCAAGAAGGGTAAGGATATGTCAAAGACGTTTACGGTAAGAAGAATTGGGGCCGATAAAGTGGGGGTAGAGAGAATTTTCCCACTGTTTTCACCAAATATTGTGGATCTCAAAGTTATGCGTAAAGGTAAGGTGAGGCGGGCAAAACTTTATTATTTGAGAGGTAAGATTGGTAGGGAAGCGACTAAGGTAAAAGAGCGTAAATGAAGTAGTTATTCAGATTATTTCCTTTGCCATCACTTAAGTAATTTTCAACTAACTTCAGGCCACCCTCTTGAAGAATTTCCCTTAATAACAACATTTCCTCCTTGTTATATTTATGAAAGTACCTTTTCTCACTTACATTCCCCCAATTGTAAAGGTAGTCATCCTCCCCCAGGCTTTTTGCTTTAACTGCACGGTTTTTGAACCTTTTGTCTTTGGAAAAATCCCAAATTGTGAAAATGAGCAATCCCCCAGGGCTTAGAATTTTGGGTAGGGTAGAGAACCAATTTTTCCTAAATTCCATGTCCGGAATGTGGTGTGTAATTCCGAAGGCAACAATTATGTCATATTTTTTTGTGATTTTATCAAGATGTATGAAAATATCGTGCTTTTGGAAATTTCCATTTTGGTACTTCCCCCTTGCCTCTGCTAATAGAACGTCGTTAATCTCAAGACCAGTGTAGGAAAAGGAGGTACGGAGATTTTGACTTAGGAAGTCATAAAATCTTCCGTTACCACATCCTAGGTCTAATATTTTTGGATTTTCTAGCTTTTTTATATGTTCTAATGCCCTATCCCAGCCCCTCCAAGGTTTTTGGCGTGTGGCGGAGAAAGAGGGCGCTACAGTGTCATAGAACTTTTGTGTTTGATTTATTATTTTTTGTATTTCTTGTTGGTTCATATCATTTTGTGGTTACGGGCTTGCAGGGGTCAGTTTGCTCCCCGCAGGCTCACTGCCAGTAGGCAGCTCCCGGCTGCGGCCTCGCAAAATAGACCCCGCTGCTCGCCTATAACCGTATATATAATCGAATTGTAGCAGATACTTTGCAAGGCGCTGCCCCTACGCAGACAGCGCCGTTATGAACAAAGTGAATTACGGCGCGCGAGGACGGATGCAAGCCTGCAAAGGTATCTGCGGATAATGAGCCATTTGCATTTTAGCAGGAATTTGTACTAGTATTCGGTAATGTCGTATTCCAAAAAATACCATATTGATATAAAAGCTAACAAAGAAGTATTAACTACTATAATTAACGACGTTTCTACACTTAAAAATCCAGATCACAAAAAAGTAGAGAAAATTATCCACAAAAATCCTGCAAAAAACGGAAATATTCTTTCAAAAAGCGCAATTTATCTGGCTTACCTTAAATTAAAAGATTCTAAAGATATAAAATTAACGCAAAATCAGGAAAAACAGTTCCTAAAACACATCCAAATGAAGAAAATTAGGACTTTATCCGGTGTTGTGCCCGTTACAGTGCTAACAAAGCCCTTTTTCTGCCCCGGAGAGTGTATTTTCTGTCCAACTGATATAAAGATGCCAAAAAGCTACATTTCTAACGAGCCGGGCGCTCAGAGGGCCCTCTCCAATGATTTTGACCCCTATTTACAGACGTTTAACCGGCTTTTGGCGCTTAGAAACATGGGACATCCCACAGAAAAGGTGGAGCTCATAATCTTGGGTGGAACCTGGTCTGTTTATCCTGAAAAATATCAAATATGGTTCATAAAAAGATGCTTTGAGGCCCTAAATGACTTTGGTAATTCCAAAACCACAAAAATGCTAAAAAAAGGTTTTGGCTCAGAGGAGAAAGTTACTTGGAAAGAACTATTTAAAGTTCACAAACAAAACGAAACAGCAAAAAGTAGATGTGTTGGTTTGTCGGTTGAAACCCGCCCCGATTATGTTACACAAGAAGAGGTTATTAGAATGAGAAAACTGGGTGCAACAAAAGTGCAAATTGGAATACAGGGTTTGGATAGCAAGATTTTGAAAATTAATAAACGTGGGCACTCTGTAGAAACAACGAAAGAAGCGATTAAGTTACTCAGATTAGGTGGTTTTAAAATCCACGTGCATTGGATGCCAAATTTATATGGTTCGGATCTCAAAAAAGACAAATTAGATTTCAAAAAACTTTTTTCTGACCCAGCCATTATTCCGGATGAGCTAAAAATTTATCCCTGTATGTTAATGAAAGGTACAGAATTGGAGAATCTGTATGATTCTGGTGATTGGGAACCCCATACAAATGAGCAACTTGAGAATTTATTGGTTTATGTGTTTAAAAACGTGCCAAGGTTTTGTCGAATCACACGAGTGATAAGGGACTTTTCTGGGGATGATATTTTAGCGGGAAGTAAACAAAGTAACTTAAGACAGGTAGTAGAGAAGAAAGTAAAGTCAAAAGATGTTAGAGCACGAGAAGTTCGCGATGAAAAGTTTGAAAATGCAAAACTAAAAATCACAAAATATGATACAAGCGTTTCGGAAGAGCAGTTTTTAGAATTTGTTACACCTGACGATAAGATTGTAGGGTTTCTGAGATTAAGTTTGCCAGAAGGCGATCTGGCAATGATAAGGGAGGTTCATGTATATGGAAAAAGTGAAAAGCTTGGGGAAGAGGGGAGAACCCAACACATTGGATATGGAACAAAACTTATAGATGAGGCTAAAGAGATTTCTAGGAAAAGGGGGTATAGAGGGCTGAGAGTTATTTCAGCGGTTGGGACGAGGAAGTATTATGAAAAATTAGAGTTTATGAATGATGGTTTGTATCAATGTTTCCACTTTATACCACATCCGGAGCTTGGTTTTTGATTTAGGTCTACTTCTTTACCTTCCAAAACCGCATCTATAGCATTTCTCAGATCAATTCCTGTTACTGGTATGTTATTTCCTGGCCTACTGTCGTCTAGTTGTCCTCTGTAGACCAACTTTCTTTCTTGGTCAAAGACATAAATATCTGGTGTGCACGCAGCTTTATATGCTTTTGCAACTTCCTGCGTTTCATCAAAGGCGTAGGGGAATGGGTAATCTTCATTTTTCATGTTTTCAAAACTGTCTGAGGAGTCGTAATCTGGGTCGTTTGAATTTATACCTATAATCCCAACGCTTTTATCACTGTAATCGTTGCCAATTCTGACTAATTCGTTTTTCACGTGAATCACATAGGGACAGTGGTTACAGATAAACATTATTACCAGTACTTTATTATTTTTGAAATCGTCTATCGTGATGTTTTTACCACTTGTTGTAGGTAAGTTAAAATCCGGAGCTTTGGTGTCCAGAGGTATTATTGTGGAGGGGGTTAAGGACATGAATGTAGTTTAACACACTGTCCCCTATGGAAATAAACGAAAATAACTATGTTCAAAATGTGGAATATTTAGTTTATGTACCGCTAAAAATTAATAGTATGTAATGTTTTAGAAAACCTATTGAGAAAATAGCCCCCACTAATATCACAAAATATAGCAAGGAAAATACTAGTAACTCGTAGAAATATTTGGAAGACCATCTCTCATTTTTAATAGGTTTTAAATTTTTCATATACTTCTTACCAAGATATACAGTTAACACAGTAACGAACAACTTTATTATATTTAGATAGATTGTATTTCCAGTAATTATTGTGCGTATTAATTCAGAATAAATAATAATCCCAAATCTGGAGAGGGAAACCAACCAAAGAGATATAATTAGTAACACAAGGAGATATATAATATCTGAGAAGAGATACTTGTAGTTTTTTCGTTTTATAGTGTCAACGACATATTCAATTAAGATAAATGCAATCAATGCAACAAAAAACCAATCTTGTGCTATAAAATCCCTCGGGCTATATGAGTAGAGATCCATAGTTAAAAGTATAACAAACGGGTGAGGACGTAGTGGTGAGGGAGGAGGGGATAAAATATTCAACACCTCTACTATCAGAGAGATTAGGTTACGTTGAAAGTATCGAAATATTGGTTGATGTTGCTATGAGGTTTCACCCTGAGGGGTAATAAATAAACCCCCCCCCAATACAGAATCTTGTCCGAACACTTAAAGTTGAGGTTTTTGTGTAGAAAAGAAACAACCCCTTATGGTTTTGCGATAAGGGGCTGTTAGGTTTTGGTAGGCCCGTTTACTAAATCCGCCCTATAACATCCTTTATTCTGGATGTGGTTTCTATGACTATGGTGACCTCATCACCTTCTTTTGAGTCAGGGGGGAGTAGAGGTACAGATACGCCAAACATTTCCCCATTATCGAACTTAACAGTAGCATCCTCTTTCCCGATATGAATGATTTTGCCTGGATAGAACTCTTCCATTTTAAACTCCTTAAGTTTGGGTTTGTACGAATTATATTTTTACTGCTTTTGCCCTGCATCCTACACCAAAACCCCCATTATTTCAACCTATAGTAGGGGGTGGGGTGGGGGTTTTTGTGTAAAAAAGAAACAGGGAGCCCTTCGTGCATTAAGGTTTTTATACCCCAAAACACTCACGTGCTCCCTATTGGTTTAGTACGAACTGTGCAGGCGTCCCTCAACCTGGACAAAAGTATTGGCGACCCGCTCCTTCATTCTTTCCTCAATGAAAGGTGTGACCTCAGTCCTCTCGAACTCAAGCCATGCGCTTGTTCTCCACAGGTGTATGATTTCCTTCCCGTTCACCCGTACGAACATATACGGCTTGGCGTTCCGGTAATTTCTACCGATTTTCCATTGAACGGTTCCCAGGATGGGATGGTCTATGGTTTGCCATCCCCTTCGGGAGGTTCGCGCTACCTTTGCGAATTGTAGGGTGTGGAATAGTTCCCACAGTCCCTTTTCTCCCAACATTAGGGGATACTCCTCGTTGATGTATTCTTCAACGAACCTTGGGTCCCCGCTGGCCAACCCAGACAACAAATTTACGAACCAGCCACTTCCTTGGATGTAGTTCATTTTTCTCTCCTTGGCACATTTGTGCCGAGTTTATTTTTACAGACCACATAGTATGTAGTCCGCGAGCCTATGCTTTAGGCCTATGCCTAGGTCACTTGCTGGGTACCCTCTGCCTATATTTGGGCATAAAGCTATATTTAAGTTAATACAGATTTATAACCAAATAAATAACGCCAAGTTCTACTTAGAACTGTGGGGCAAAACAGATTCTACTCAAAACTCAGCGTTCTTTTTACTTACATGGGTATTATAGCGTGAAACTGTGGTTATGTCAACCTATAGTGTAGGTAGGGTTGGGGTTGGTATATATGTAATTGGTTATAGAATGTGTGGTTTGTGGTGAGGGAGGAGGGGATCGAACCCTCGACACCCTGGTTAAAAGCCAGGTGCTCTACCACTGAGCTACTCCCCCAGATAAAATTTGATTTTTGTTAAAACTATATTGTCAAACTAACGTAACCACTGAGCATTAGACCGAGCAAAGCGAGGTCGCTAGTGAGTGAAGCGAACTAGACTCCCCCAAACTTCATGACTAGTCTACCACTGAGCATTAGACCGAACAAAGTGAGGTCGCCGCGCCGCGAAGCAAGCGGACTCCCCAAACTATATAGACACGCTACCACTGAGCATTAGACCCGTACTCGGGGCGCTGACGAGCAACGCGAGCCAGACTCCCCCAGATTAGGATAGGGAAACGTGAATAACACCTGAGATTATACCCCAAACACCCCTTGCACACTAGCCAAAAATCTGCTAATTTATTTAGGTCTATGAAAAGTAGGCCAGTTACACAACTTATTTGTTCTGCAATAATCCTTATTTTGGGATATTGAGGGGGTTGTGTGTAAGCCTATATAGGCACAGACTTACAGAAAACCTCCCTAACAGGAGGTTATTTTTATCTCTGTACGTTGAAATTAGATAAAAGTTATTCAAATCAAATAACAAAAGGAGATGATTATTATGTCCATTCCAACATTGAAAAATGCTTCGGCTGAAGAGGCAATGAAGAGACAAAAAATTTGTACTTGTGAGATATGCAATGAACTGGGAGGCCCCCCGAGCAGGAAATATGGGAGAGACGTCCATTTCCGTCAGTCTATAGGTATGTCCAGAATGATGAATATATGCTCCGGACATCATCAGGAAATTACCGAAAAATATTCCGCACGCTGATACCAAACCCTTGGGGCCCTAATGAGAATTAATTTTTCTCTGATGGGCCCTGGTTTTTTTGTAAGGTTTATTTTGCGACTGGCAATGAAAAATAAAACGTACTTCCTTCCTTCTCTTTACTCTCAACCCAGATCTCACCCCCATGAGCCTCTACAAGTTTTTTGGCAATATAAAGACCAAGCCCCAACCCCTGCTTCATCTCCAGCTTATTTTTTACCTGATAGAACTTATCAAAAATGTACGAAACTCTTTCTTTTGGTATGCCGTAACCAGAATCTTGAATCATCACTATCACAAAATCTTTTTCCTTTGCCTTTGTTAAGCTAACCCTAATAGACCCCTGATCTGTAAATTTGAGGGCATTTTCCAATAAATTGCTTAAAATCATCTGGACCTTTAAAACATCTGCCTTCACTTTGGGTAGTTTATAAATTGGAGGGACAAATCCTATGGAAATATTTTTTTGGTCAGCCAAACCTCTAAATTTGGCAACCACTTTTGTCACAACTCCCTCAAGATCAAGTTCCACTGCGTCTATCTTAAATGTTTTCTTATGAATGTTGGCAATACTAAAAAGATCCTCAATTAAAGAAATCAAATCATTTGAGGCAGAGAAACTGGCATTTATATAATCTAGTTCCTTTTCATCAAGTTTTTTTATTGTTTCTGCCTGCATCAGTCTTGAGAGATAGCCTCTTATAATTGTCGCTGGAGTTCTAAGAATGTGTTCGGCAAGACCAATAAAGTCAGTTCTCATTCTTTCAAACTCAGCCTGTTCAAATGTGTTTTCTATAAAGACCACACAACCAATATTTAACTCTTTTCCCTTTTTAATCTTTACGCTCCTGAGGTTAACTATTTTCTCATTGCCATCTTCTGCTGAAAGCCTTACATTATGACCATCATAAATTATCCCATCAACATCAATTTCGCTTGTGGGGCAGAAAACTTCGGGTTGTATAGAACCTTTGGGGTCTTCCACTTCTAGAAATTCACCAATTGGTTTATTTAAAACTTCAATTGCTTTATATCCAGTAATTTCCTCGGCAGCTTTATTAAAGTGAGTAATTTTAGATTGAGGGTCTGTTATAACCACAGCCTCTCTAGCGTTAGCAGCAAGTACTCCAATGAGCCTCTTTTGGGTTTCTATAATGGCAATATTTTCCATAGGCAGTAATTCTATTCTAGCCTGATTTCTTTGGATTATCTACTCAGAAAGAAAAAGCTGAAGGTTCTAAAATAATGAAGGATCCAAGGATGCTATTAAAAGCCTCCAGACCTTTTTCATAAGTGGAATCATCTGTACTGTTAAGAGCCACA
>JBHPHX010000006.1:0-25340 GCA_042571515.1 Patescibacteria group bacterium | reverse complement strand
CTTTGTTTCAAGAGACCTGGTTTTTTCAAGATCTGGTCGAGTCTTTTTTAGCAGAGAGAAACTGATTATAGCTATAGCCAGAAGTATAAATGCCAAAGCGTACAAAAAGGTTCTATTTTTGTGCTTATGAAACTCATTCATTTGGAATTTTCTCCAAATTTAGCACGTTGGGAATAACAATTTCGTTTACAAAAACTTTTATTTCAGAAATAGTATCTCTGGTTGAAGATAGTTTCTCTTTTGTCACTTTGTGGGTATTAATCATTTCTAACTCACCCAGGGTACAGACATTCCCTCCCAAAGCCTTTAGTTGAGCTATTAATTTATCTGAAGAGGTAACAAAATCCTGTATTTTTTGTTTAAGCCCCGTGGAATTTCCTTCCAAATGTTTTGTATCATAACCTTCAGTTTGCGCAATTTCTACAATCTGATTAAGGTGGTTTTGTAAATTCTGAAATGTTTGTTTATGGTCAGCCTGTTTTTGGGTAAAATAATCAATTCTGTTTTGTAAGGTATTTTTTTTTGCCTCGCAGGGAGTGACTTCAATTCCCTGGGCATAAGCTGGGAATACTATGCCAACCAAAAGAGCTAGAAACAGAAATTTTCTCATGTCATAATATTAGCATGTATATAGCCATAGATTTAGGCGGCACAAATACGCGTATTGCGTCCTCAAAAGATTTGGAAAATATTTTCAAGGAAGATAAGTTTAATACAAGTTCCGATGTTAACAAACAAAAAGCTTTAATATCCAAATCAGTTGAAAAAGTCTCGGAAGGAGAAATTCCAGAGAAAATATGTTTTGGTGTGCCAGGGTTAATAGACAAGGATAAATTTTTAAAGGTTCCCAGCATTTCTGATTATAATGGGGTGGCATTTTCTGATTTTTTTGAGGGCAATTATGAGCTGGTTGTGCAAAATGATGCTGCTTTGGCTGGACTAGCAGAAGCAACAAGGGGTGCAGGAAAAGAGTATGATACAGTGGCGTATCTAACTTTAAGCACCGGTATTGGAGGCTCTTTAGTGCAAAAAGGGACTGTCAGGCACTTGGAGCCAGGACATATGATTATTGATAAAGATAAAAGTTTAGAAGATTTAATTTCTGGAGGGAATTTTGAGAAAAATTACGGAAAATTACCCCAAGATTGTGTAGACGAAAAGATTTGGATGGATTACACAGGCAGGTTATCAATTGGAATAGTTAACATAGTTGCAATGTGGTCTCCAGAAATAATTGTGCTTGGTGGGGGAATGGTTAACAAATTCCACGACTTTATATATCCACTTTTAATGAAAAGCTTGGAAAACCAGGTGTTTTTTGAGATTCCACTTGTTAAAAAAGCACATTTTATGGACGAAGCAGGTTTAATTGGAGGATTTATATATCTGTCCCAAAAATAGAAAGATAAAATATGACAAAAAAAATATTAATTGCAGAGGATAACACCTTTTTGGCAAATGCCTATAGAGAAAAACTCTCGGAGGAGGGTTACGATATTACTATAGTTGGAGATGGAGGAGCTGCTTTAAAGGCTCTGGAAGAAAGTTCCTATGACTTGTTTATTTTGGATATAACAATGCCTGTGAAAAGTGGTTTTGAGGTGCTAGAGGAGATGAACGCTTCTGGTAATCAGTGTCCTGTGATTATTGCCTCTAATTTGGGTAGCAGGGAAAATATTGAGAGAGGAATGTCTTTGGGAGCTAAAGATTACATAGTCAAAAGTGACTTATCTATGAATGGTCTTCTTGAAAAGATCAAATCCTCATGCGTAGAGGTGACAGATAGTGAGGGTTTTACATTGATCGAGCTACTTATTGGTATGAGTTTTCTCATAATTTTGCTTTCTGTTGTACTTGTTGCTGCAAACCCCTCTCACCAGCTTGCTAGAGAAAATAATTTGCAGAGAAAGTCTGATGTTGCGGCTATTTTAAATGCCGTTTCTCAGTATGCAACTGATAATAATGGAAGTTTAGCTGCTATAAATGCCGGATCTTCGCTACCTGGCGATGCTTTAAACATTTCAAATGATGATGTGGACATTTGCAGTGCCCTTGTCCCTAAGTATATTGAGAGACTTCCCTATGACCCAACCGCTACTGGAGCAGGATTTGTGGATTGTTCTAACTATGACGCCAAATATAATATTTATGTAAACTCCTCTAGTAATCGGGTTACAGTGGAAGCTTCGGGTGCAGAGCTTGGTGTTACAATATCTGTTACCAAATAATCTGCTATACTCCAATTATGCTAAAGAAATACCTTATACCCATACTGCTACTTACTTTTTTTATTTTTCCTGTATTTTCCAAAAACAGCCCCGATAATCCCTCGAGAAATAATGGGCAAGAAAATAAACCAGATACAACGCAGAAACGCAGTGAAGCAATGGAGGCTAAATGCGAAAGGTTTAGAATGCGTATTCAGGAAAGAGCAGGTAGCTTTTCTGCTAGTAAGGATGCACACGTAAATAATTACAATAAGGTGATAGAGAGGCTGGAAGCAGCCGCTACTGCCCTTGAGGACAAGGGGTTGGATGCTTCCAAGCTTGTGGAGGACCTGGAGGCCTTTGCTGCAATGGTTGTGGATTATTCTGAGAACTATTTCGCTTTTGTTGAATTACTAAAAGAAGCTCAGGGAACGGAATGTGGCGAATTTTCTGGAGAAGGGTTTAAGTCTAAAATGGCGGAAGCAAGGCAACAATGGAGGGGGACAAAGGGAAAAAGAGCCGAGATCAGAGAATTTTATAAGAGTGTGATTAGAGAAGATATAAAAGATTTGAGGGAGCAAGCAAGAGATCTAAATTTACAAGAAGGAGATACCAATGAATAAACGTCAAAGAGGAAACTCTATTTTAGTAGTTTTGTTTGCTATTGCGGTAATTTTAGTGGCGGTGGTTATTTATCTTGTGAAGACTAAAAAGCCTGTTGAGGATATGTTTTTTGTGGAGGAGCAGGAAGTGGTTGTTGATAAGGAGCCATTTGAGGAGTTAGAGGAGAATAAAAGTACTCCAAAGGAAATAAATGATGAGGTTTTAGGTGAGCTTGACTTGTTGATAGATTCAATTGAGGATGAATCGGATTTGTCTGATTTAGACTTTTAAACCTCAACCAGCTTTGATTTTTTAACCTAAACACGCTATTATCCAAATAGAAATTAACCCATTTTGTGGGATTTTAGTGAGAGGAGAGGAAAATGGTAAGTTCGTTAAAGATCAAGTGTCATGTTTGTGGGGAAGGCCCCGGGGAAGGGTTAGGGCCCTGGAAGATAGATAAGCAGGGGAAGGTGGTACATAAGGAGTGTTTTCCTGGATACCCAGAAGAGCGATCGACACAGCCCAGCTCCCCAGTGCAGACCAACCCTGTGAAAGAACCGCCCAAACGACGGTATAATCCAAATTATTTGCATGCGCCAGAGAGATTTAGGGAGAGAAATACGCCGTATGATTGGAAGTGTGAATGCCTTGCGTTTAACTCCGAATATTTTGGAAGTTGTCGTTTTTGTGACGCTAAAAGGCCTTCGGGATCTTCCAGTACCGGTGACAGTTATTTTTAAGTTTGAATTTGTGTTTAATTAGGCCGTTGGGTTGATTACAAAATCCGCGGCCTTTTGTTTTTTATTCTTTTATTCTAATAACTCTGGATTTTCGTAAATATTTCCAATAACCTTAACATTACTAACCCTCCCCCAATGCCCAAACTTATCTGTATATGTAGATTCCCCCTTTATTTTAAAAGTAAACTTATAATCGTCCCAAAGTACAGTTGCCAAATAACCCCCGTTAGCCCCAAACTTTAGTATATCCCCATCAAATATTGGCTCGCCCTTGGAATCGTTATAACCCGTATACTGATTTACCACAATATTTCCCTCCTCTTCCCAAACATACCTCTTCTTCCCAGACAATCTATAACCAATTTTACTTTTCCCCACACCTATAGCCACATTTCTATACATATACTCTTTTTCCTTATGCCACACTCTAAATTCAAATCTTCGATTCATGGGGCTACTATACCACGTATAAGCTGTAATAACAAGGTTTTAGCCAAATGAAAGAAAATTTATTCTAAATTGTATTAATATTAGATGGTATGTATTCAGAATATGGTGATGAAAAACTTGTTGAAAAGGCTATAGATGGAGACGTAAAAGCATTTTCGGAAATAATTTCTCGTTATGAGGAGAAGCTGCAAAAGTATGTAGTAAGGTTGATACAAAATACTGAGTTAGCAGAGGATGTGGTACAAGACACTTTTTTAAAAGTGTATAGAAATCTAAGGGGGTTTGATCAGAAAAGGAAATTTTCGAGTTGGATTTACCGAATTGCCCACAATGAAGCTGTAAATAAAATAAAAAAAGAAACTAAAATAAAGAAGTTTAGTCTAGATGAGCTGTTTGTGAAAAGCCCAGACGATGTTGAAAAGGATTATGAGAAGAAAGAATTGGGAAGAGAAGTAAGAAGCTGTGTAAATGAGCTGGATTATAAGTACAAAGACGTGGTTGTTTTGTACTATTTGGAAGATAAATCTTATGAGGAAATTTGTGAAATCTTAAATCTGCCGCTAGGTACCGTAAGTATTCGGTTAAGCAGGGCAAGAAAATTATTAAAAGAAATATGTCAAAAGAAAAAATTATAAACAAAATAAAAAAGGGTGAAGTGAAAATGAAGCCGAAGGTATATTTTGCATTGGCGTCATTTATTTTGGGTTTGGGTATAAGCGGTGTTGTAATATTACAAATTTTTATCTCTAATTTTATATTTCACAGAATAAAAACGATTCAGGATTTTGGAATGAGGCGTCCGCCCATGTTTTTGAAGTTTTTTCCGTGGGAACTTCTGCTATTAAGCTTGGGTTTGGTGATTTTAGGGGTTTATTTATACAAAAAGTACGAGTTTTCCTATAAAAAGGGATTGCTTCAGATAATTTTAGCCTTTGTTTTGGGAACTGTTTTAATTGGGTTTGGGATGCATAAAAGTGGATTTAACGACAAATTAGCGAGAAAACCAGGTTTTGGAAGATTTTATGAAACCATTGAAAGAAGAAAAGGAATGTGCCAATTAAATCCAGAAAGATGCCAGGATATATTAGGTGAAAGAAAACCCCGACCCCAAATGTACTATAGGCAGTACGAAAGTTTTCCAAGGAGGTGATTAGAATGAAAAAAGGTTTATTAATATTTGCTGGTCTAGCATTGGTAGGATCCTTGTTTATATACATAAAACAAGGTGTTTATGCTGATGAAGGCTACGGCTGGAAAGGGTCCAGATTTGGTGGTAGAGGGTTAGAAATGAAAGCCGAGTTTTTTGGAATGAGTGTGGAAGATCTACAAGCTGCACTCAAAAACCAAACCCCACTGGAAATTGCGGAGGGGCAGGGTAAAACCAAGGAAGATATGTTTGAGTTTATGAAGGGTAAGATGGTTGAAAGAATGCAAGATAGGGGATTAAGCGAGGAGGAGATTGCGGAGAGGTTAGCTAGAATGGAAGAGAGACATGCTCAGTGTTTAGAAGATCCAGAGAGTTGCAGAATGGGTATGAGAGGAGGAATACATAAAGGAGAGTGCGGAGGTTGGAGAGGAGAGTGACAACGTTCTAACTGCAGTTAATTAACAAAGCCCCTGCTTTTTGAGTAGGGGCTTTTGGTTTACGGGTTTGCCAAAGAGGGGACTTGTGTTATTATAATTGTAGTGAGCGAGAGCACTGAAAAACCAAAATCTACGCCCCAAAAAGAATCTTCCGACAATAAATTAGTTATTATCTTCATTATAGCCCTACTTTTGATAGGGGCTTTTGCTTTTGGATATTTAAGTAAAAAGAAAGATACTGGTGAGTCAAAAGGAGCCTCAACAGAGAGGTTAGAGGGGGATATATTGGATACTGGAGAGTCCACGAAAAAGGAGGAAGAAGAGGTTCTTGGGGAAGCTGATGAGGAATCCGATCCAATAGTGGTGGTCACCGACGAAGAAATCCTTCCTGATTTATATGTGCACGAATATTCTTTTAGTGACGATCCAGAAACAGGGGTTGCTTTTACCGTTCATATAGAAATTAAGAACCAGGGTGATGCTGATGCAGAGGATGTGGAGTGGGAGTGGTGGTCTTCCAGTGGCAATAAGGCCTGTGATGGAGAAGTTGATGATATAACTGTAGGAGAAAAGGCAACTGTGGAGTGTGATTACACTTATGGAAGCTGGAGCACATATGCTACAAAAGTGGTGGTTGATTCTGAGGATAAGATTGAGGAGAGTGATGAGACTAACAATGAGGTTACAAAAGATGTAGTGCCTATTCACGAGGAACCAAAGGCTGATTTATACATCAGCGAATACTCATTTATTGAAGATACAACAACGGCAAGCACTTCGCCAGAACAATGGGTGCCTTTTAGGACAAGAATTGGAATTTATAATCAGGGGGATGTAGCATCTGGAGATTTCTGGTGGGAGTGGTGGGCAACTTCAAATGCTCCTACTTATGCTTGCAGGGAAAGGGTTACCAGTATAGCGGCCCATGGTGGGAAGATTGTGTATTGTCCTTATACCTATGAAGGATGGACAGGGTTTCCTGGGTATTCTTCAACGGCCAAGGCCGATGTTGACGATGAGGTTGATGAATCAGACGAGACTAATAATGAGCACATGGAACCTGTGATGGTTATTCACCCCTAACAAACCAACAACCCGCCATTACGACGGGCTGTTAAATTCACGAGTTATTTTTAATGTTGGGCTTATTCTGTCGGTGTTTCGTACGTGTGAACCTGTATATTACCACTGGTTACTACCCACTTGTTTGATCCAAAATCATCCCAATTCCACCCAAAATAATCATTTTCCCATCCGGGTTCCCCGTTGTCCTCTACTTTTACATATAATCTTCTTCCCTCCCTATTGTCGGTTGTACTACTATCATAAGTACACAAAGCGATAAACTCAGCAAAATTACCATCAACTGTTACCACCCCAACTGTATAGAAAAGCTCTCTACCGACCTCATTGCTCCATGTTCTCATATTCCCTTTTGCGGGTTTATCCCCGAGTCCCTCGTGCGCATTAAATTCCACACACCATCCTCTTGGGGCACCACAAGCCATACCAGTTGCCTTTTCAGCAGGACCTTTAGCTTTCTCGCTTTTGGCTAAAACGGTGCCGGCGAAAACGAAAAAAGCTAGAAAAGTTGTTAATAAAACTAATTTTTTCATTAATATTCACCCCCTTATCATTAAATAAACAAAAAAACCGCCGAAATAGCGATTTTCTATGGTCACAAATTTATTATTATGAAGTTTGTAACCATATAAAAACATGATACAGGAGGGCCAGATCTTGTCAACGAAGTTTTTACCAAGAAGCAGCGCAGGTTGGCTGCGGGACAGGGACTCGAACCCCAATTTTTGCATTCAGAGTGCAACGTCCTACCGTTAGACGATCCCGCATCAAACAAGGAGATTATACTCTATTTTCCCCAACAAAAAACCACGTCTGAACATGATTCTTTGTTGCAATATTCAATTGTTTGAAAAGGTCTTTAGAGAACCTCTTCTGGTGTTTCTGCGACGTCCTCTTCTACTACGGACTCTTCCTCAGCTGCGGGCAACTCCACTTCTGGAGCGGCAACTGGTTCCTCTACAGTAGATTCCTCTTCTGGAGTATCTACTACTGGGGTATCGTCCATAGCTTGGTCATCTGCAGGAGCATCTGTTGTTGATCCAAACATATTTTTTAAACTTTCTAATAAACCCATACAAGAATGATAGGGGTATACTAAGTGCATTGTCAAGCAGGTTTCCAAGGGACAATTGTTTATATGGCGTTTTTAATCTAAAATAGACACATGAATCCAGCAAAACACATAGAACAACGAGTGGGGGTATTTGTAGACGTGCAAAATATGTACTACTCAGCCAAAAACCTTTATTCAGCAAAAGTAAATTTTCAAAAGGTATTACAAGAAGGTGTGGCTGAAAGAAAATTAATTCGCGCCTTTGCCTATGTTATAAAGGCAGACGTTGGTGCCGAACAAGATTTCTTTGATGCTTTGACCAAATTCGGTTTTGAGGTACGAACTAAGGATCTTCAAATTTTTTACGGAGGCAATAAGAAGGGGGATTGGGATGTAGGTTTATGTATGGACGTAATTCGTCTCATACCAAAAATTGATGTTATGGTTTTGGTTTCTGGAGATGGAGATTACAAAGATCTTTTAGAATATGCCCGTTCCCAAGGCGTACGTACAGAAGTAATTGCTTTTGGTAAAACATGTTCGAGCAAGCTAGTGGAGGAGGCAGACGAAATGATAGATATGGACGCTTCTCAAAATAATTTTTTGATAAAGTCAAAGTTTAAGAAAATAACAAAAATTACAAAATGAAGAGATTTAAAAAAGCTGCTATACAACTAATAAATTTTATTAAAAATAATCGCTTTTACTATTTCTCAGTCTTAATTTTGTTGATGCTGACCTCTATTTACCACCTGTACTTTGGAAAAAAGATAATTCCTGGAGTGCACGTTGCAGGAGTGGATTTGGGCGGAATGACTTACAGCAGAGCGCTTTCCACTTTGGAGCAGGTAGATCTAAACACACAAAAAAAGATTATATTTACCCTAAATGATTCAGTATATGAGCTAGATGCCAAAGAGATATATTTAAAATATAGTTGGGACGCCACAGTTTCTAGAGCGTTTGAGGTAGGAAGAACTGGAAGCTTTTTTAGAGACACAAAGGAAAAAATTGCCGGCGGATTTAAAAAACTTTATATAGCAGTTTTTTATGATTTTGAAGAAGACCCGTTGGATAGATTCCTAGCTTCTATTCAGGGTGAAGTAAATAATTTTGCAAAAGATGCGGAATTTGTAGTTGATGGGGACACACTGGCGATTCAAAAAGAAGTAGTTGGATATAAGGTAGAGGAGGAAAATCTTTATGCTGCGGTTTCAAAAGCGCTAGCGGATATGAATTTTAAACCCATGGAAATTCCGGTTGGAGCAGATGAGCCCGAAGTAGTATCCTCTTCCCTTAAACCCGTTTTGGAAGAAGCATCAAAAATAGTTTTTAACCCACTAGAAATAACTTTTGAGGAGAGAAGCTGGGCCCTGACCCCCACCCAAAAATTGGAATTTTTAACTTATGAAGTGGAAGAGAAGTACCTAGGATTTAACAAAGAGAGATTCAAGGCTTTCTTGGAACCCATTACCGATATTGTTAATACATTGCCCAGAGGAAAAGTGACCAGCATGCAAGAACACAGAGTTGCAGGATTCGAGTTGGTTTCAGATGGGATTGATGTTGATATTGATGAAACGACAGAATACTTTAAAGATGCCTATTTTGGGTTGCAGCCCGAAGCAAAAATTTCTGTGAATTTCATTACTGGTCCTGTTGGACCAGGGGATTTTGGTATTTATTCCATTTTGGGAGAGGGTAAATCCATTTTTACAGGATCTGCCCCCGGAAGAGTGCATAACTTAACTTTGGCAGCAGAAAGAACTAGTGGAGTTCTCGTGCCTCCGGGATCAGTTTATTCCATGAATGAGTCCATTGGGCCGGTAACAGGTTCCACGGGGTATGATTCTGCTTGGGTTATTCTGGGAGATAGAACGGTTTTAGGGCATGGTGGTGGGGTTTGTCAGACTTCCACAACCTTGTTTAGGGCCATTTTAGATGCGGGGTTGCCTGTAGTGGAGAGAAATCCACATGCCTATAGAGTTGGGTATTACGAACTAGGGAGTTCTGTGGGTATTGATGCCTCTGTTTATCAGCCTTCTTTGGACCTTAAATTTAAAAATGATACCCCAAATTATATTTTGGTACAGTCTAGTTGGGATTTGGAGGAACAATCTCTTACTTTCCAGCTTTTTGGTACGCCTGATGGTAGAGAGGTTCATATTTCTGAACCTGTGATTGCTAGCCAATCTCCTCCTCCAGAACCCCTGTATCAGGACGATCCCTCTTTGGCCAAGGGGATAGTAAGACAGATTGATTTTTCAGCCTGGGGAGCCAACGTGTCTTTTAATAGAACAGTAACGAAAAATGGTGAGGTGCTGTATGAGGATATTTTTAAAACCAGTTACCAACCTTGGAGGGCAATTTATCTGGTGGGTACTAAAAGTTAGCTAATTTTCTATTTTCTGAATTTCCAGCATGACGACTGTATTTTTATTACTTTCTTGTGCTAGAGCGTTAACGGTTACGTAGAGTTTATCTTTTTTATATTCTGTTGTATTAGGTCCATCTTTTTTTAATCTCCAATCGTTTTCTAATAAGATGTTTTTATAAAAGGTTAAAATTCCACTTGGGGATTTTTGGGTTTCAAATGTTAGTACATAAGTGTCTTTGGTGTCCGTAGTACTGATTCTTGTCGCATCTTCCGGTTGGGGAAGGTTCAAAAGATCTGAGGCTAGAGTGGAGGTTTTGACCCCCTTTACTTCAACAATTTCTCTTAATATTTTGGGTTGATAAGCCGCAAATACAATATATGTAGAAAAGAATAGTGCAAGTATAAGTATGGTGGGCGTCAAAAGATTTTTCATGCTTTTGTAAGTAGATTATACTTATATTTATCGTTTTGGTAAAATAGCGATGCCTTTTGGCTTGCCCTGCGAAGCTTTAGCGTAGTAGGGCCCCATCGTCTAGCGGTTAGGACACTGGGTTCTCATCCCAGAAACCGGGGTTCGATTCCCCGTGGGGTCACCATGAACAAAAAGTCACCTTTAGGTGACTTTCTTGTTTATGTTATCCCATGGAAAGAGAGATCCCTAGCATAGCGGGGTTCATTAAATTTGAGCGTAAGCGAAAATTGTATCGTTCTCGAGCGAAGCGAGAGGTTGATATTCCCCGTGGGGTCACCATATTAGGAATTGGGATTGTCCACCATTTTTGCCAGAACCTTTTCAAATTTTTCTTTATCCCCTTTATCCACAAGATAGTAATGAATAAGGAGGCTTCTTTGATATATGTGAAAGGCCTCAAGTATGGTATCCAGTTCGTTTCTTGTAAAATCTTCCTCGCCATATTTTTTAAGAAAGGCCTCCCTCATAATTGTTGGTTTGTGGCTCCAGTAAGTAGCAATTGCCAACTCCATGGGCCAGGGGAACAACATGGTATTATCCCAATCTATTATAAATAATTCCCCATCGTTGGAATATCTACAATTACTTGGGTGAACATCATGATGTACAAGGGTTGGTTTGAATCTGTTTTGGTAGGGCCTTAGCTTGTCTTCTACCGTTTCCTTACACTTTTTCCTTAAATCCTCAGCACTCTCTAAATGCTCAGTCAGCTGATCAAAACTTCTATCCATGGAAGTAAACAAAGCCCCATTTAAAGTTTCATGCCTGCCTTGCCCATTGTTAACAGAACCATACCCCCCTACTTCTATTTGGTGAACTTTGTGTAAAACTTCAGCAACATCCTCGCAAAATTGTTTGTATGTAATGTCTCCCTTACCTATTACCTTGTCTGCGTTAACCCCCTCTATATATTCGGTGATTTCTATACCGCAAGGAAAGAGATTACTAGTCCTATCATAAAAAACTTGCTTAGCGTGGGGAACCTTATTTCTTTCAAGTTGATTTGCCACCCAGGTTGGCTTTTCTGGTTCGGGCCAATCTTTTTTGGAATATACTTTGACAAACAAATTACCTTTTTCTGTTTTAACCTTGAACGGAAAGTTAATAGCGCCCCTCTCAATCAGAGTTACTTCAGTAACTTTTTCCCCAATAACCTTACTCACAGTATTATTTATGCTTTTATCACTAGGTCTTTTAACTTCAGACGTTAAAAGTTTTTTTGTTTTCATACATTCATTCTAAACTTAAAATTCGGTGTTTTCTATACCTACCCTAAGGTTTGTGGAATGCGCTCCTACGTTCTTCCCCGTGGGGTCACCAAGGCTGTGGTTATAGGCAAAAACGCCTATATCAATTAATAGGATATTTGCTGTGTTAAAATCGAATTATGAGAAATGCTTTGTTACTACATGGAAAACCTTCAAAGGAAGGGTATTATAACCCAGATAGGGAATCACAATCTAATGAACATTGGTTTCCTTGGTTACAGCACGAGTTAATCATTCGAGATATTCTCACCCAAACACCAGAATGGCCTAAACCTTTCGAACCAGTTTATAAGGACTGGTTGAATTTATTTAGGAGATTTGAAGTGAATGAAGAATCTACTTTGGTTGGTCATAGTTGTGGTGGTGGGTTTTTAATTAGATGGTTAAGTGATACAGATATTAAAATAGATAAGCTTATATTGGTTGCTCCGTGGCTAGATCCAGAAAACACAATTCAGGATAAAACATTCTTTGATTTTAAAATAGATAAAAACCTTAAAAATAAGGTAAATGAAATTCATATACTTTCTTCAGACGACGATAGCCCTAACGTGTTGAAGAGTGTAAAAACATTAAAAGGCTCAATTGATGGGTACAAATACCACGAATTTAAAAAATATGGGCATTTTTGCTACGGAGATATGAACACAAGAGAGTTTCCAGAGTTATTAGAGCTAATAATATAAAACTTTTCTATATAAAAACCTCCACCAATTCCCGTGTATTTCTCAAAAACACATAAATTTCGGTGCTTGAGGTTAACCAAATTTGAAGTTATTTAGTCTAGAATTGGATCGCATCCTGTACAAGGCCGGTTTCTGTTACTGTGTACGAACTACCATCTTTCATTATGGTCGAGAGATTGAATGTTGAGGAACCGGTTTTTTCATATGTGTAATCCTTTTCAGTTATTGGATCCTTTGGAACTGAATGTAAATAAGGCTCTAGTGATCCTATCAAATTAATTGGATACTCACCCCATTCAGCATGATACATTTCCAAAGCCCCTCTAATAAGTTCGAGATCAACTCTTCTAGCACTATCAGGATCAATTTTTCTAGAATCTACATTTTCCTCAATAATCTCTTGTGGGGGTTTGATTATGTCATTACTATTTGAACCTTTGGGTTTGGTCAGAAAATATACCCCCGATGCTAGCAGGAACAAAGCAACAATTGTTGTCAGCAATATGGTGGAATAACCCTTATCTTGCATAAATAAAGTATATCAAATTGGGGATAGGATCCCTGTTTTTACTACAACATTATGTGTCATTGCAATATTTTCAAACATTTTAAACCATCCAACCAATTTCTGTTCCAGATCCCTAAAACAGTTTGCCAAAGAATTCCCCGTGGCTTGCCTACTGCAGGTAGGGATTATCACAGTGTGAATCAATCTATCTTGAACTAACAGCTTACCGAATGTACTATTAGTGTATGGAATATGAAAGACCCCCTCTCCCAGAAATGGAAGATCCTAGACGGAAATTGTCTGAGGAAGCACCCTTCCTTGAAGATCTAACTGTGGATAATGAAAAGGCTTTGGAGATGTTCACTCCTGAAGAGCTGGAATACTTAAAAAACGGAAAAGTGGAACTTGGTAGGCCAAGAGCCTCTGTTCGCGATAATTTTTATCCCCAGAGAAGTCAGTTCGATACAATGCATATGGAGAGTCTTGTTCCTATCGCCACAGCACTAAAAGCTGCGGGTCCAGATGTGCGGGAATCTCCTATTATAGCAACATATGAGAGACCTAAGCCTACTTCAACCTCGGAGCTTATATTATGGAAAGATGAGAAAATTTTTGAGGCTGTCAAAAGAGAACTGGTAACTGCTTTATACGAGGAAGGAATAAAAGCTTTTGTACCAGATGGAAATGGAAATCCGATTGGAAGGTGGAATACAGAAAAAGGTCCGGTTGACGTCCTTTTCGAACCCGATACCAAGTTTGATATAAAGCTTAGGATAAAGGAAGATGTTGGAGATTTAGAATATAAGGGTATGGAATCATCTGCCTATAAAACATGGAGGGGGACAATCGAAGTGGAGTAATCTGAACCCACTCATATAAAAACCTCCACCAATTCCCTCGTATTTCTCAAAAACACATCAATTTGGGTGTTTAATATAACTCCCCGTGGGGTCACCATAAGATTCTGAATTTTACCTTAATTTAATTTTTGTCAAAGAAATATTGCAGAGCTATCTTCTTTTTGAAATTAAAATAAATCCTTCGTTACGACAATGGTATACTTTTCTCATGGTTGATATGTATTACATAAAACTCTATTTATTAACTTTCTTGGCATTTCTTGGAATTGATGCAGTTTGGTTAGCAAAGATCGCACCCGATTTTTACAAAAGTAATATTGGTCATCTGATGGCCGATAAACCAAACCTTGTTCCTGCGGGAATTTTTTATTTATTAAACATATTTGGAATTTTAATATTCGCTGTACTTCCTGCATTAAAAGATAATTCTCCTAAGACAGCGCTAGTATATGGCGCCTTATATGGTTTTTTTACCTATGCTACTTATGATCTTACAAACTTTGCCACTTTAAAAAATTGGCCTGCAAAAGTGGTATATGTGGATATTATTTGGGGAATTTTTCTTACTGCAACAGTTTCTGTAGTCTCTTACTATGTTGGGCTAAAACTTAGGTAACGTTTCTTGGAAACCACGGGAAGAACGCATTTGTATTTTCTTTGTATTTATTAAATTCCTGTTTGCCCCCATATTTTTTCTCGAGCATTGGAATCCCAGAAACTTTCAATATCAAAAAACTAATGGTGAGGGGGCTTACCAGAGCTACTATACCAAGAGGAAGACAAACTACTGTGAAAAATATCCCCCACCATTGAACTACCTCCCCGAAATAGTTAGGGTGTCTTGTATACCTCCATAAACCTTCCGTCATAATTCTACCCTTATTGCTTGATTTGGATATAAACCTTTTTAATTGTAGGTCTCCAACAGCTTCAAAATAAAATCCTATGCACCATATGATTACACCAAGAAAGCTTAAAGGTGTAAGGTTAGACGATGTGTTTAGTGCTGAAATAATTGCAGAAAAACTTATCAAGTACATAAAGGTTCCCTGCAAAATGAAAACTTGAAAATAAGATCTTAGCAAAACGGACTTTCCCCACTCCTCGCGCCACTTTTTATATCTAAAATCTTCCTTTTTGCTCCGCATCCTTAAAAAGATATGTGCAGCTAATCTTATACCCCAAAGTGTTGTTAATATGGCAACTAAATAGAAGTGATTACTTCTGTAACCTAAGAAATTTAGGTAACCGCATATAAAAATAAAACCAAGTCCCCAAGCAATATCTGCTATATCATTTCTTTTCAATAACAAAGAAATAAGAAACCATAAAGTCATATATAAAAGTGTGAACACAGCCACACTTAGGAATACACTCATATTAAAAGGATAACACAACACAAAGCATATCTGATAAAATTATTACATGGGTCCTTCTCAGTGGTATCAAAACATTATCAAACCTACTTTTGCTCCTCCAGCATATGTATTCGGAATAGCATGGTCTATTTTATATCCAATAATATTTATCTCATTTGGTTATACTGGTTATCTTGTTATTTCGAAAAAAATATCCAAACATATTCTTGTGCCGCTTATTATAAATCTGATTTCTAATCTACTTTTTTCTCCAATACAGTTTGGGCTGAAAAGTAATCTACTAGCAGCTATAGATATTACTATAGTACTAGGATCATTAATTTGGTTTATCGCTAAAATATATCCACATTCAAAGGTAGTAGCTTTTGTCCAAGCACCTTATCTATTGTGGGTTTTTTTTGCAACCGTACTCCAATACTCAATAGCGTTTCTCAATAAATAAAATGGTTATAAAGGAAGTAATAGTAAATGATAAAATGCAGAAAGACTATATTTACTATCTTGCTGAACCTGTTGGTAAAAATTTCGATCTCGAATTCAACCCAGAACTTACCCCAAAACAAATGTTAGCACTTGGTGTTTTTGGCGGAAAGTATATGACTGATTGTAAAGACGAATTTCCAAAAAATTGGTTTAAGAAAGCTAAATTGTGCCCTGAAAGACACGATCCTGAAATTAATTTTTTCAAGATTAATGCATCTCAACCACTATCTGTGTGGGAAAAAAAGGGTTGGATTCATGAAGAAGATCCCAGAGGCTGGTTTCAATGGTATTGTCGGTACTACATGGGTAGAAGGATTCCTCCAGAAGATGAAAGACAAATAAAAAGATGGAAGTCCTATAAGAGACATGCAGCACAAGTAAAAAAGAATTGTCCAAAAGGTGCCCTTGATTGTCGGCGTAAACAAAGACAGAGTTTACTACACTGGGCATATGATAGTAGAAAAATATGAATTTAATTTTAGTATCGAATCTCTATTTGGGAAAATACTGTCATTAATTTTTTAGTGAACTTCACGAACTCGACGACTGGAGAGTTAGATTCGATTCCCCGTGGTCTGCCTGCCGGCAGGCAGGGGTCACCACTGAAGCGTCAACAAGCGCGTATTTTTTATATAACTGTTTAGTCCAAAACTTTGTAATACTCCGAGTATAATTTCCACAGAATAATCATTGCAAATAGCCCGTTGATATCCCTGGTGCGTGTGTTAGGATGTAAACTATGAGCGATTATAAAAGAGGTGATAGACGCGGATCCAGAAGAGACTATGACCGAAAGGATTTTAATAGACGAGGCCCACCACGAGAAATGCACAAAGCTGTTTGTGATAAGTGTGGCAACGACTGTGAAGTTCCATTTGCACCCACAAGTGGCAAACCTATTTTCTGTACTAATTGTTTTGAGAAAAAAGATGGGGGTGGGGGATCTTCAAGATCAAGAAATTTTAGGGATAGGGGGCCGCGACGTTCCAGTTCTAGACCCAGCTATGCAAGAGGTGCTGATTCAAGACCTCGAAATAGTGAGCAGCTAGCAGAGATTATTAATAAATTGGACGAAATATTGAAAGTAATTACTCCGCCTACTTTAACTGAGGAGGAGGTTAAGACCAAGAAGAAAGATGCCGTAGCTAAAGTTTTGAGCAAGAAAAAAGTGACGAAAAAGAAAACGTCGGTAAAAAAAGCCAAGAAAACCAAAAAAGATTAACGTACATTTACCCAAACTTTTATTCCCCGTGACCAGCCTGCTGGCAGGGGTTATTATGGTAAAATTTGAATATGGTAGCTAATGATGAAAAACCAGTCCCCCAGCCTATAGAAACACAGAAAACAGAAAATCTTTTTTCGGAAACAGAAAAAGAGTTCGCTCTTGATATGGAAAATATCGTGAAGGAGAGGATGAGTGAACACCCAGCTGCAGCAAATTTTGTTACAGACCGAATGAGCAGAGCATTAACGGTACCAGAAAGAGCGTCTGTTGCTAGAACCTCTTTGGTTGTTTATAAGGAAATGGTTGAAAACCCACCAGAGAAAGTTCAGGGGGACCAGTATTCCCTCTCGTTAAAAGAAGATATCGAGGTGGAGGAAATGGACAATCTTTATTATCGCAGAAAAGAAGGGGACAGTAACATTGTTTACACTTGGGTGGCGGAGTATATAGGAAAAGATAGGCCTGATCTGGCAAGATATATAGCTGGCTGTATGCACGAGTCGGTTAGTCCTGATTCTGCTGCTTTAGTGGGGGAGACTGCCTTAGTACTTCATAACTCGATGAAAAGTTACATGCAACATTTTTCATAACTTCCCATGGGATTACTGGAAGAATGGAATCCAGTTGTTGAAAAAAATATTATTACTTACGATTCAGGAATAATTATTGTTTTGGTTTTGTTTGCTCACTGATAGATTTAAGTTTTTCTTCCCATATTATTGGGTCCTCTCCCTTTCTTTTTTTCAAATCAATCATCTCTCGTAGTCCCGCCCGAAGTTCTTGCTCGGGCACGTTTTTTTTGGTTTGTTTGTATAGTAACACCAGAAGGGATTTCCGTTTCTGTTGAATTTTCCACTTCTGCCCCTTCAGGAACGCCTTCCAGCGTAACACTTTTTTCAAGATCCTCTTGGGGAATACTTCTGTAGTTTGTTCGTATAGTTACAACAGGGGAAGTATCTGTTATTATCTCGGGCTGTTGTGGTCCCTCTTGTTGTGGGAGGGTTTCGTTGACCATACAATTTCAGACTATATAGAAACGAAAGGGAAGTCAAGGCTGTTATCAAGGAGTCCACCATACCCTATATTTTTAAGATATATACTATATAATCAAATATTAGAATGAGTTGTAACTCATATGGAAAATTATCTTAGCCCCTTGAAAATTCAAAAAAAGGAAAAGTGAAAAATGAAAAAACTATTGATGATTGCTTTTGTTGTAGTGATTGGTCTCTTTGGAACAAAAACCGCTCTCGCAACACATGACTGTACGTTTGAAACTGTGGACTCGACGATGTTTCTACAAGCTTCTTGCACAACGGACGAAAATATACTTATCCCAGATGGTTATACGCTTAATGGGGGAGATTACACGATAACCGCTATAGATCCTCCTGGAGGGCATTTTACAGGTGCGGTGGTTGTTAATGAGGGTGCAGAAGCTTACGTAACCCATCTAAATATTAGTGCCGGTATTCTTAGTAATGTTTGCGATGGTGGTTCTAACAGACTTCGTGGAATTATGTTTGAGGAAGCTTCTGGAGCCATCACACACAGTTCCGTTGCCGGAATAAACCAAGGAGCAAGTGGGTGCCAAGAAGGTAACGCCATTGAGATAAGAAGCGCTCCTTTTGACGGGTCTGTTCCTGCCAGGTTTTTTGTTGAAGTGGCACATAACGAAATTTATAACTACCAAAAGACTGGAATAGTCGCAAATGGTGCAGTTGAGGTTAACATTCATCACAACAAAGTAGGTACCTCTGCAACTCAAGAAAATCTCGCGGCGAATTCCGTTCAATTAGGATTTGGTGCAACCGGCGAAGTAATGTTCAACTTAATTGATGGTAACCAATGGTTGGGAACAAGTGATTATGCCGCAACAGCAGTTCTTTTGTATGAAGCAAACGGTGTGGAACTAAGCCTAAATATGATAGGTGGAAACTCCGAGATAGGTATATATAACTATGGGAATGGTAATGTCATCGATAACAACAAGGTTTTTGACCTAGGCGATGATGCACCAACGGCCCTGTACGACTATGGTATAGGAAATTGGGGTTTTGATGGTGTAGTCACCAACAATAAAGTCAGAGGATTCGAAATTCCTTATGACGGAGTGGAAGGTGGTAAAAACAAGATTATCCCTGGACCGCAGAATGTTAATCCTAACCCCTGACTTTAGAAGTAGATAATTTTTACTAAGATAAATTTTCCAAAATTGAGTAGGCGTGTTGGTTATAACACTTTATGGTTAAACGCCAGCCTACTCTTTTTTATTCAGAAAACACCTTTTTCTTAATCTCTATTATTTCCAAATCAAAATGGTTAATGGTTGCGTTTAACGCCTCCTTTATAAATCTCAACTCCTTCCATATTTTACCTATTTCTCTTTCAAATATCTCTCGTGTTACTAATTCAGTCTTTAATTCTCTAACTAACTCGGATTTTAATTCTGTTACCCACTCGGACTTTAGTTCTCTAACTAACTTGGATTTTAACTCTGTTACCAATTCAGTCTTTAATTCGGTTTTAACCCTAACTTCTGATTCTTTTACTATGGGGGTGACAGTTTTGAGTACTATTGGGGTGACAGTTTCGACTATTATATTTTTAATTTCTTTAAGGTCACTTTTTGTGAGCATTATCCTAAATATACCTTACAAAAATACAATGTCAATTGTGACAATATAAGACAACTTTACTAACACTGTCAGTGAGGGGGGGGGGGGATGTGGTTTACCAAAAGAAAAATCTAGGGTATATATTGCATAACCTCAAAGATAAAAAGCCGATCGTGGTAAAATTTGGTCATGGTAACTAATGGTGAAAGACAGGTTCCCCAGCCTGTTGAAACACAGAACACAGAATCCCTTTTTTCAAAAACAGAAAAGGAATTTTCCCGTGGCATGGAAAACTTAGTTAGGCAAAGCATGAGTGAATACCCTGCCGCAGCAAATTTTGTTACAGCCCAAATGAGTAGAGCATTAACAGTACCAGAAAGAGCATCTGTTGCTAGAACCTCTTTGGTTGTTTATAAGGAAATGGTTGAAAACCCACCCGAAAAAGATGAATGGTTCCGAGAAGAAGGAGGCTCTTCTGTTTCATTGGGAGTCTATATTCGGGTGGAGGAGGATGATCCCAAGTGGAGAGGGGAGAATAATAACACAATTTATGACCAGGTTTTGAAGTTAGAGGAATACAATCCCAAATTAGCCAGGTATATAATTGGCTGCATGAACGAATCGGTAAATGTTGAATCCGCTAGTTTAGTGGGAAAAACCTCTGTAATACTTCATGATGCAATGAGATATTATATGGAATTTTCCTGATAATTCGGTTTACTTAGAAAACACCTCATGCAAGACAACGCCTACGGAAACTGCCAAATTCAAAGAATCAATATCCTTATTTTGCTTTATGAACACGCTCTGACCAATTTCTTTAAATTTTGGGTCCAAACCCCGACCCTCGTTTCCAAAAATCAACGTACTGGCTTTTTTAAAATTTACTTTCGAAAGTTCTTTTTTTCCGTCTATTAAAAATGGGTATAAGTTGTGAAACTCAAATCTCTCTGTGTAATCCTCAAAAGAATCAAAATATTCAAACTTGAGGTTAAACAAAGCTCCCATACTGGATCTAACCACTCGTGGATCAAAAATATCCGCTCCTGGCTTTATAACTGCCAAATTTTGGTAACCAAACCCAATCATAGTTCTAATTATTGTGCCCAAATTTCCCATATCTGAGGGGTTTATTAGCATTAAGTGATTTTCTCTAGGCTCTAGTGTTTCTTCATATTTTTCAAACACACCAACAGCATAGGTGTTTTCTTTTTTGGCAATTTTGCCTATTAGCTTGTCTGCAAAGTAAAAGGGGATTTTATTTTGTCTACATAAGTGGATTATGCGTTCAAGTTCTTTGGTTTTGTTGGCATTGTCGCTTAACAAAATTTTTATTATTTTTGTGGGTTTGTTACGCAAAAGTTCAATAGTAGGGAACATTCCCATGGCATAGGAGTATTCAAATTTTTTTCTGTATGGTTTAACTTTCACGTCTTTCATGGGGTTAGTATAACAAGAAAAGAAAACGCAGGGGTTGGTGGGTCTACCCCTGCGGTTTAATCCCCCTCTCTTTTAGTCTTCTTATTACCTCTGTATAAACTACCTGGTGGACCTCATCCAAATCCAAAATGTTGGTATCTACAACAAAAAATCTTTCGGGTTCCTCCTTTACCATTTTGAGATAGCTTGCCCTAATACGTTTGTGGGTTGGTAGGCCCAATATATCTAGTCTGTTTACACCACCCTGTTGGCGTCTTCTTTCTAAACCAATCCTTGGCTCTACATCTAGAAGAAAAGCTAGGTCAGGCTTTAACTCATCTGTCGCATAGTCATTCAGGTAGTCTGCCTGACGCGGAGTTAAGAACTTTTGCCCATAAGCTTGGTAAGCCAGCATGGAATCTCTATAACGATCACAAAGTACTATTTCCCCACGTATGAGAGCTGGGATAATAATTTCCCCAGTATTTTGCGCCCTTGAAGCCAGAAAAAGGAACACCTCGGTTTTTGGAAGAATTTTTTCATTGAAGCGATTGTCGAGTAAAATCTCTCTAATTGCATCTGAGGTGAGGGTTCCTCCTGGTTCTCTTGTTCCAATTACCTTGTGGCCATCTGCCTCCATTCTGTTTATTAGGAGAGACTTTTGTATGGTTTTTCCACTGCCTTCACCACCTTCGAAGGTGATGAGAAACCCCTTGTGTTTCATATTCCACCTCCTATTAGTGGTTTTTTAGTTTGGGTTAATTGTTAGATAAAATATCGCACACAAATTATTACAATTCAATGACATTTTTTGGAAAATTGTAATTTTGCTTACTACTCCAAATTAAACTTAAAGCTACTTAGGATTTGGTTGAAAATCTCGTCGCTAATATTTGTCTTTGAAATTGCTATCGTTGGATCTTCATTTGGAATATCAATATAAATCAAATCATTTCCCCGCCATGAATAATCCCTTAACAACACCGCTGTGGAACCCTCAATAGGCAAATCAATCCACTGGCCCTGCGGTTCACTACCTCTTGCAACCCTATGCTCGTCTATAAGCATAATCCTTTGCTTTTCAACATATTCCCTGAATTCAATTCTGTCCGTATTTCTTTCCAAAAAGATTCCAATTGCATTGGTATTATCCTTTTCCGCACCCATCATTAGCAAACCCCCACCGCTTGGTGGTGAAACCACTTCACAGCACTCTGTGTCTAACTCTCTTGGATATTCAAAAGAGAACTCCTCCCTTGACCTTTTCACCTCTATTGTAGGGCTTAGAACTTTGGGAAGAAGGAAAATCTTAAACGTATCAAAAATTTCTTCTATTCTCCTTCTATATACCTGTTCATATCCCAAATCTCCCTCATAAAACCCCATAAGTTCGTACACATAGTCGTCAGCTAGCACATAACGAATCATGTAGTTAACCTCACAATCTTTTATTTCAAACCCAAGACCCCCCAACTCACTAACTAAAACGTCAGCGGTATCAAGTATCACTGCCTGGGGCGGGCACTTTAGCCCAAAACTCCTTCTTTTTATTTGTACAGTTTCATCCAGAGTGATTGTTTCCAAGTACAACCTCGTAACTCGTACAGCATACCCACTATCAAAGGTGCTTTCTCCCACACTTTCCAAAGGAATGGTATTTTTGTAATTTATTTGAACATAAGGGTTTATCCCTTCGTCTTCGGTCCTATCAACCAAAAAGTCATCTTCTGGGTAATCTATAGAGAAACGGTACTCCCCAGTTGAGAAGTTTTTTATCTTGTCCTTCTGAAGCTCGCCTTCCTCGATTATGATAGGATCTTGTGGCCCTGTTTTAAACCTATCCCTTCTTATTTCAGCTATTTTATAGGAAATATACGTAACCAAAAGAAAAATTAATAGACTCCCTACTACGATGCCAAAAACAGTTGCCCACTTCTTAAACCTCTTTTTCTTTTTACCAACAACCTCTTCTCTAGAGAGTTTTTCCGCGCTGTTCTCATTATCTGCAGGTGGCGAAGCGGTTTTAGGATCTTGGGCAGGAGCTTTGTCTTCCATATCTTTTATCATACATTATTAAAGGCTATAAATTTCTTTAGTTGTATTGTCTAATTTTGGTTTCATATGCGGGAAAAGAGTACCCTCTCGTGCTGTAATACCCTCAAGTGTCCAAAACAACCTCTCCCCGTGAGCATAACCAGAGTTTGGAGGCATTCCGTACTCCAGCATCTCCACATAATCCACATCCATCATCTGTGCCTCTTTATCTCCTGCGTCCCTAGCGGACTGCTGTTCTTTAAACCTTTCAAATTGATCGAAGGGATCATTAAGCTCAGAATATCCATTTCCGTTTTCGCTGCCTGCGATAATAATATGGAATCTTTCAGTAATTTCGGGATTATCTAACTTAGATTTTGCCAGAGGAGACATAAATTTGGGTTCATTTAACAAAAATGCAGGTCCAGAAACCTCTTTTCTAATAAGTTTCCACAAATTATCAATTAACCTGTTTCTATTTACTGTCCCAGGGAGCGAAACTTTATTCTTTTTCAAAATTTCAAGTATTTCTTTGTCCGAGGTTTCAAAAATGTCCACCTCAAACTTTTCTTTTATTGTTTCTACATAATCAATTTCTTCCCACTCATCTGCTAAATCAAATGTGTGTCCTTTGCTTTCAAATTTTGTTTTCCCATATACCTCATTTGCAATATACCTAAACATTTCCTTTATCATTTCCATGTTGTCTCTATAGTCTGCATAGGCCCAGTACCACTCAACATTATAAAACTCTGGGAGGTGTTCGTGGCTGAGGCCCTCGTTTCTAAAATTTGGCCCAATTGTGAATACTTTTTCGTAACCTCCTCCCACCAGCCTTTTCAAATATAGTTCAGGAGAAATTCTCAAATAAAAATCTTGATCTAGAGCATTCATATGTGTAGTAAAAGGTGTTGCGTCTGCTCCCCCAGGAATAAGCTCTAATATTGGAGTTTCCACTTCCATAAACCCCTGCTTTTTTAAAAATTCTCTATTAACTTCCCAGAACTTAGCTTTTCTTTCAAACAAAGCTCTTCTCTCTGGATTTGTTGCTAAATCAACATATCTGCGCCTATGTATAAGTTCGGAGTCTTTTAGTCCCCCTCTTTTGTCTGGTAGAGGACGAAGGGATTTGGCCAAAAGTTTAATCTCAGTTGTAAGTAGGGAAATTTCTCCCCTTTCTGTTTTTGTTACCTTTCCAGTAGCCTGAATAAAATCCCCTGCGTCTAATAATTTTAAATTTTCAAAAGTAAGATCTTTGGATATATAGCTATCTTCTTTTATGTATAGCTGAATTTTTCCAGATTGGTCATGTAAATCCGCAAAAATTATTGCACCGTGCTGTCTCAAAGTGATAATTCTTCCGGCTAGAACTATTTCCTTATTTTCGAACTTTTCAAAATTTTCAACAACCTCTTTATTATCAAAATCTTTTTGTGCTTGCGCTGGAAAAGGATCAATTCCAAGTTTTCTTAGTTTTTCCAGTTTTTGAATTCTTTCGTTTCTTAATTCCTTTAAAGTAGCCATAAAAACATTAAACCACAATAATTCCTTCAAATCGAGGGAATTTAGGGATTATGTATCCTTATTTAATTTTAAGAATGGTATATGTAAGCTTGCCTATTGGGGCTTCCACTTCAATTTTATCCCCAATCTTCTTACCCATCAGGGAAGAACCAAGCGGGGATTCATGAGAAATCTTTTTTTCTAACGGATCAGCTTCGGGAGCACCAACAATGTGGAATTCTTCCTCATCCCCATCTATGTGAACTACAACCTTTGAGCCCACCACAATAATATCTTTTCCACCGCCGTCAGCAACCTTGGAAGTTTTTATAATTTCTTCAAGTTCGGAAATACGACCTTCAATAAAGGCCTGTTCTCTTTTAGCTTCGTCATAAGCCGCGTTCTCAGAAATATCACCCATTTCACGGGCATCCTTGATTTCCTGAGCCATCTCTGGCCTTTTAACTTCAATAAGCTCTTTCAATTCTGTTTTTAGTTTGTCTAACCCTTCTTGGGTTATGTACAAAGTGTCATTAGACATTAAAATACCTCCAAACTTGATATACAATTACGGGTTTGGGTTGGAGAGTTTCTTCCAAAACAAAAACCCCACCGGGGCCTTTATTTAATTTCCAACTGGGCTAGTCTAGCACAGGCAAGTATGCTTGTCAATTTTTAGGAAAAGAGTATTTCCTTTAGGTAAAGCAAATAAAAAGGACATACATTCTCTTTTGCTGGCATGTATAATACAAAGGTGGACTGGAATTTAACTTTATTATATAAA
>JBHPHX010000005.1:0-29487 GCA_042571515.1 Patescibacteria group bacterium | reverse complement strand
AAACCTTATACCCAAAGGTAAAGTAGTCAGTTACGGGCAGGTTGCGCTAATGGCGGGGATTCCACGCGGTGCACAAGCAGTAGGCCAAATATTATGCAGGCACGGCGAAAAAACACCCTGGTGGAGAATAATAAACAACGCTGGAAGAATCAGTACCAAGTGTTTAGATCACACTGGTTTAATGCAAAAACACCTACTACAAAAAGAGGATATAAAAGTAACAAAAAACATGAAAATAAACATTGAAAAATACCGCTGGAGACCAAATCTAAAAACCCTTAAAAAACTAGAATTAAAAGAAGAATACGTTGAAAAAATTATTGAAAAGTATCTTCTCTAAGTACCAAAAACATCCAAAACACCAAACTCGTTGCTACTGTTGGCCAACTAAAAATATTTGTAACATAAAATCCCAAAAAACTCGCGGTTAAAAATTTATCCTTACTTCTCAATGACCATCCCAAAAGTAAAACATAAGGTACAAAACCAAAAATCCCCTGCTCTACTAGCACTTCTAGATAATAGTTGTGGGGTTTATTCATAATATAATTCCATTCCGAAGAATAATTAAGAACATCCTCTCTAAAAAATGGGTACTCGTAGGTAAAATTTTCCGGACCCACTCCCACCAAAATATTTTTTGGGCTGGAAACAAACAAACGCAAACTACCCTTCCAAAGCCCGTATCTAATTAAATTAGAATCTGATACTTGGTAATCTTCTGGAGCAATGCTAAAGGTCAGGGCGTCATGAAATCTTTGTTTTATAAAATTAAAATTTAGTACAAAGCCCAAAAGTAAAAGAGCATATACATATTTAGGAATATTTTTCCTGTACTGAAACCCCAAATATCCCAAAGAAATTACAGCTCCTAAAACTCCAGACAAAGAACCCGTAAAAACCAGAACAGCTGTTGAAAGGGTTAGAATTGTAAGCCACAAATACTTTTGTTCATTATCTACAATTCGCAAAAATAGCATAGGTAATAAAATTACAATATAAGCGGCTAACCAATTAGGTTGACCAAATGTGGAGACAACCCTAGGCATGGAACCAATTTGGAGAAGTCCGTGTAAACAAATAGGTAGAAGTGCTAATAAAAAAACATCCACTACTCTGCGTTTTGTCTGTTTGGAAAAAGTATTAAGCGCCACAAAATATATCCCAAAAAATACTAGATATGAGATTAACCCTCCGTTTTGCCTACTGTGGTAGCCCCAAAGTGAGGTGTATACATGATTAGATGTTAGTGTGGCAACAACAATAGAAATTAAAAATAAAAGTACAAATCTGTTGGGAATCTTAAATTTCAAACGCCAGGTATCAAATGTCAGCAAAAATAGAAAAATTATAGTTGCACCCAAAAAATACACAAAAAACATTTTCGGAAACTCGTAGTTCTCTTTTGTTAAAGAGGAAAAAACCAAGGGAGTAAAAAAACAAAGAACGTAAACTAATCCAAACATAATATTTGAAATTACTTTCTTCATGATATTATAAGTATATACTGCCTATGGCTTCTAAGACATTATTAAAACTCATTGACCAGGCCATCCTCCCCGCGGTTATCCTATTGTGCACAAGAATAGTTACTATAATACTACTAAGTTATTTCTTTAAAATAAGCATATCTATAAGTACATCTGGTTTTATTTTTGAAAACCCCGGAGACTATATACTTGTCAATTCATACTCTCTTTTGGCTATGGTTATGCTTTTGTCTCTTGGGTTGCTGTACGTCCTAATTAAGGCGATGTTTTTCCATAATACCCACATCACTCCTTTTTTAACAGCCAGGCTTTTTAGCTTGAAACTCTCCACCTTTATTCAGTCTTCTTACGAAATTTATTCCCAAGCTTTCATTTGGTTGATGTACATTTATTTGCTCACCTTGTTAACCTGGATTTTTGCTTTATTTGAACATGCACACAATTATGTTTTTTACATATCTTTATTGTTTTCTGTGGTATCCACTGTCTTTTTCATAATAGATATAGAGGACGAGTTAGGCTTGAAATCCAAGGTAAGCATTTATATGGAGGATAAGAGTTAACTATGCTTGATAAAGTCGGAAAAATAGTAATAGACTCTCTTCTTATTATATTCTTACTGGGCCTCCTGGTACTACCAATAAGTTTTACTGCTTTGGTTGGGGTTGAAAATCCTTCTGCAGAAATATTGTCTTCACAAGTAAAAAGGGAAGAAATTGAAGAGGAAACAGAGGAAACTACGCAAGCATCGGAAGAAGATATATTATTCCCAAGATTGATAATCCCCAAATAACAACCGTAGCCAGTAAAGGGTAGTCCGAAAGTAAGACGCGTGCCGGAGATTCCCCCTCTTTTTTTTCATAAATTACATATAAATATCTCGCAACACCATAAATAACAATTGGAATAGTAAACATCATCCATTTAGGACTTCTTAAAATGGAGGGTAAAAAGGGCGATAAGGCCTTACTTAAAGTCTGGGGGGAGATTTGAAACACAAACAAAGAATACGTAATTATGGAGTACGCAGCCGACATAGAAATCATGCTATCTAACAAGTTATCTGGGTAATGGCGCAAGGTTTCTCTCGTTTTACCTTGTTCTTTGGCAAACTTGGCCAGTAAAGTTTTTTCGGACCGGCGCTTTCCAAAAGCTAAAAGCAAAGACAAGCCAATCGTAGCTAAGGTCATCCAAGAAGAAACAGAAGTATCTGAGGCAAATCCTCCGGCAAATACTCTAATTACAAACATGGCAGCAATGGTAAGAGAATCCAAAATAATAATGTTTTTCAAAAATAGTGTGTAAACAAACTGCAATAAAATATAAAAAATCAATGAAAAAGTGAAAAAGGTTCCAACAAAAATTATGGAGTAAAGTATGGAACCAAAAATAAGAATGAAGGCCACTATCCAGGCCAAAGTGTCTGAAATTTTTCCACTGGCAATAGGGCGATTCTTTTTGGTGGGGTGGAGACGATCTTTGGGGGCATCAATAATGTCGTTTATAAAGTAAGCGGCCGAGGACATTGCACTAAAGGCAAAAAACGCTTGTGTGGACTTCGTTAATACCCCAGCTCTAAATAAATTTCCGAAGAAAAGCGGAGCTGCAAAAACACTAAAGTTTTTCAACCACTGGCGTGGTCTGGCTGTTCTGAGTAAATGATAAAAAGTAGAAATAATTTTCATTGGTTACAGTATACCTTAACCCTCTAACTTATATCCAAACCCATACACTGTTTTAAGCAGGGGTTTTTCAAAGGGACGGTCAATTTTATCACGCAAACCTTTCATATGAACACACAAGGTATTTGAAGGTAAAAAGTACGCCCCATCCCAAACATTTTCTATTATCTTCTCTGAAGAAACCGCTTTGGGGCTTCTTAAAGCTAGGTATTCTAAAATTGCATATTCCTTTTTGCGCAGATTCATGGGGAATATGTCCCTCTCCACCTCGTGGGTAGTTGTATTTATTCTTAAATCTCCAACTGAGATCACACTAAAATTTAAGGCATGCAAACTTCTACGAACTACGGACCTTATGTAGGCTATTAATTCTTTTACGTTTATTGGTTTTGTTAGAACCAAATCCACCCCTTGTTCCAACAACTTTACTCTCTTTTTTGAGGATTCTTCGTCTGATAAAACAATAAGAGGAGAGTTAATTTCGGCGGCACGTATTTCCATACAAAATCTTTCTTCATCAATATCTGGAAGGCAGGAACCAATAACTATGGTGTCGTATTCGTTTACAAGGGATAGGTGTATGCCTTCGTTGCCTGTGAAAACTGTATCGACGTCAAAATTCCATTCCATGAAGGGTCTAATGTCTCGTAGCAGGTCTTTATCATTTTCTACCAACAAAATACGCACTGCTTAACAGTCTACAACAGAATTATTAAAAAATTGTTAAATTTTTTTCACGCTCGTTTTACTTCGCTACCCTTTTGCTTCGCAAAACGTAAAAAATTGTTAAATTTCTGTAGGGGTCTGACCCGTACGGGTCAGACCCTTACCTTAAATTTTAATGTAAAGGTCCAACCTTACTGTGATAGAATAACCCAGATATGTTATTGACTCCACATACTTTAGTCGGAATGGCCGTAGCCACCTCCATTCCCAACCCCATAATTGCTGTTCCCCTCTCCTTATTGCTTCACTTTGCAGGGGATTTCATGCCACACTGGGATTTTTTCACCAACACAACAAATAAAGAAAGGCATAAAGGCTGTGTCGTATTTCCCATTTTGGTTGATTTGGTAATGGGGGTAATAATTGGGTTAAGTTTTATGTATTACGCCTTTTTTAAACTGGACAGCATACCACTAACTATAAATATGCTCCTGTGTGGTATATTTTCAGTATTACCAGATGCCTTAACAGCTCCCTCAATTTATGTGAAAAATGCACACCCGCTTTTTAAAACAGTACACAAACTGCAAAGTAAAATTGGAAATTCGGCAAATCCACCCTGGGGCATAATTACACAATTGATTGTGGCTGTGATGAGCCTTTTTTTGATCTCAAATTCAATAACACAATTGTAAAAGCTACTATTCCTACCAAAATCATACCTACTTGAACTGTAAAGGTGTCTGCTGTCACCAATCCCAAAATACCAAACAAAGCTGTAGTCCCCCAATAAAAGAGGGCAATCTTTGGTACACTCCATCCTCTATTTAACAGAATGTGATGTAGGTGACCTTTATCCCCCCTCAATGGACTGTGTCCTTGCAAGATCCGACGTAAGGCTGTTACAGAAGCATCCAAAAATGGGAGGAGAATAATCAATACTGAAGTAATAATTTTACTGCTACTTAAAATGGAGAGGGTGGCAAGAACAAGTCCTGCGCTAATAGCCCCAAAACCCCACATAATTTTTGATGGGTACCAAGTGTATTTTGTGAAACCAAAGCTAAGTCCCGCAGAAATTGCAGCTAAAGCCGCAACTATCCTATGCATAGGCTCTATTTGATCAAAACGTAGGGCTAAAAAACAGATCAGCAAGCTGGCGATCCCTACAATTCCCCCATACTGTCCATCTACTCCATTGGACCAAGAAAGCAGATTTAGAATCCAGATTATCCAGATTGTGGTAAACCCCCAAGCTATATATTTGGATCCAAGTTCTAACACTCCACTTCCAAAGGGTACCGTAAAGGAACCAATGCTAATACCAGAAACATATATGATAGAAACAATAGGAATCATAAAAAGAAGTCTAATTATTGGACTTTCAATAAACTTAAGTCCGGACCGGGCATTGGTATTTTGAAAATCATCTGCTATCCCAAGTAAAGATAAAAGTAAAACTGCAAAAAAGAAGGGAATTAGGTTTAATGCCAACCCAGAAAAAATCAATCCCAAAATAACAAACAGAGTACCGTATACAAAACCTCCACCACGGGTGGTGGGCTGCTGCAAAAGCATGCCTGGATGATCGTGAAGTTTAGGGTTGGTAATTAGTGCTTTTCCGTGCGCAAAATCTATAAACCTGGGCAAAACTAGGTAAGATGTGAAAAAGGCGATAATACCTGGTACCAATACACTCAAATAAAGAGGCTTGATAATGTACGGGAAGGGGGAGGATGCTGAGAAAATTATCCTTACTAAGGAGATAGTAATTAAAACGTTAACAAAGGTAATTACTATTGTAACGATGTCCATCCCATATCTAATATAAAACCTCTTTAGAAAAACAAACAGAACAATTCCAATAATCAAAATTAATAACGACAAAAAGGGGAGTAGAAATAAATTGCTCTTGGGGGCAAGTTGTAAATCCCCCCAAGGTTTTGTATACCAAAAAGGAACCTTTAGATTAATGAACTGGTACCTAAGCTTTAGGTAGATAGTCTGAAAAAGAATTAGTCCAGAGTTCAAAAGTACCAAAGTGGAAATCTTACTTGAGAAACGTCTTTTTAAATCCACAAGGGTTCTAAGTAGTCCCTCAGGAATTTCTGGAATAATGTTTTTGAATTTATGCATTTTTTCTAAACTTAGGTGTATGATACAAGTCTTTCATTTTTTTACCAAACATCATTCTAGTATGGGCGTCAACAAAAGGAAAAAAGGAAAAAGTCAGTAAATTAACAATTACCAAAACACCCTCAAAATCCACAAGTATCTTCTTCCACCAAGGCCACTCTTTAGGCTTAGGTGGAGCAAGTTTATTTCTGTAGTAAAACGGAGGTGCTAAGAAAATTAAGGTTACGGTCAAAACCAAACTCATGGTGTCAGGTAGGCTGTAGGCAAAACTACTTTGTTTAACATCGGGGTTTGCAAGCGTAAGTAAGGCAAATCCAAAAGTTAGTAAAAACACCATATTTATCATAACCACCCTAGTTTTAAAGTGGTTATATGTCCATAAAAGTTTTTTCCAAACAGACACTTTTTTATTCTTTAGAAACCCTTTTACTGAGAGGGGAACTACTAAAACTCCCCATCCCCATCTTAGAAGTTGTTTATATAAACTCTTGTGGGAATCCCAATAGTTTCTCCCCTCCACTGCATCAGCAGAATATGGAATATAGTGTCCAGCAAGCTTAAAATCTCCATCTCTTGCAAAAAAGGCTCTCCAGAAAAACACGGTGTCATCAACTCCCAATTGCACATCCCAAAAATCAGCATCTAGCAAGGTTTGTAAACTACAAGAATATGCAGCAAAAGTGTCGTGGGTGAGAGAGCTTAACCCTCTTGGGATACTTCTACTAGAAAGGATTCCCAAAGTTACAAAATTGGCCTCAATTCTCATCATGGTTGGGACTCTCCACAGATTATTGTTAAAAAGGTGCACAGCAGTGGCATAAAAATGGTTGTCTCTCTTTTCTGTAGTCAAATACAAATGTGTGAGTCTAGAAATATATTGTGGATCTGGGATATGATCGCAATCAAGAGAGGAAAAGATAAAATTTCTTAAATTAACTCCGACCTCCTTCATTTCCACAACGGCGTGTTTTGCAGCCCAAGTTCTATTCGCCCCACCAACCCCAATCGCCTCTCCTGGAATTCCTGCGGGGTGGACAAAAAACTTAATATCATAAAATTTATCTTTGTAAGGACCAACTATTTTGTCCAGGTTCTTCCTAGTTTGGGAAGCACCTCTTTCCTCTAGAGCATAAACTAAAGTTATACTTTCTGTGGGAAAGGTTTGTTTGAGGATAGAATCAAAGTTATCCTTTAACACCCCATAGGGTTCTTCTACACATGGCACCAAAATAAAGTGCTTTACCTCGCTTAGACTTGGAGGCAATGTGTCCTTTTCCAAAAGTTCGTCAAAGTTCAATTCCTGGCACTTTACCCACCAATCTGTTGCCATTTCCTTTTTATGCTTGGGGTATCCCACAACCAATCCCAAAGTATTCATAAAGGCCATGTAGCACCAATACATTGTCAGAAAAGTTAATATATAAACAACAGCCCTAGGATACAAAAAACCCAACCAAATTGGAGACAATATAGTTAACCAAGTAAGAAGTCCGGGTAATATTTCAAAGATTCTAGTTATTTTTTTGTCGTGTTTTTCTAAAAATTCTGGCGACATTTTTGTATAATACCTCCTCAAGTTCTCCAAAGCTTACATTTCTTGTCTCTGCAAGCTTTTCGGCAATGATTCTAACATATTTCGGGTAATTTATCTCTCCTCTATGTCCTTGTGGAGGTAAATATGGGGCGTCCGTCTCCACCAAAAGTCTATCCTCTGGAACTTTTTTAGCAACTTCCCCCAGTTGATCATTACTTGGGTAAGTCAGCATTCCAGAAAAACTAATGTAGAAATCTAAATCAAGAACTTTCTTGGCAAAGCCCCAATCCTGGGAGAAACTGTGCATCACGCCTTTTACCTTTACCCCATTGTCAAAATATTTATGTAAAATTTCCAAAATAATTTCACCCCCATTTCTATTGTGAACCACAATTGGCAAATCGAGTTCCACTGCCAAACCAACCTGCATTTTAAACAACTCTTTTTGTTCTTCCACATCCCTACCGTTTTTCCAATCCGTAATATCCATTCCACACTCACCTATTGCTACCACCTTGCTGCTTATTAGCCCCCTAAGACCCTCATACAATTCGGTCAAGTTCTTACCTTTGTCGTCATGGGGGTAAATTCCAACTGTTGCGTACACATTCTCAAATTTTTGAGCGATTTCAATTGCTTTTCTACTTTCTTCCAAAGAAGTACCAACCGCAATTAATTTCCCAACCTCACCTATAATTTCCTCAATTGGTTTTTCATATTTTTTATGGGGCAAATGGCAATGAGTATCCACAAGCATAAAGATATTATATAATCCCCGGGTATGAAGTACGAGATACTATCTAGAAAAGACGTTTTTGAGGAATATCGTAACCACCCGAGGTTGAAATACCTGTTTGGTTTTAGAGGGGAGTTTTCCGGGAGGGAAAATATAAATTTTTTGCTGCGCATAAACAATATAAAAAAGAAAGAGATTGTTAGAATCTTGAGACAACTTAATTTCAAGGCAGGGCCTATACCAGATGCGCATTACAAATCAAGCATCTCGGCAGTATCCAATATAGATGAGCTTGTGTTCCCTTGGCTAGAAACCTTGATAAACCTCTTGCCAGAAAGTCTTAGACCAAAAATAATTATCAAGAGAAATCCAAGCAAAAACAGGCTTCATCTGCGGGGACATATGGTAGGCCACTCTGTTTGGTTGTTGACAATACATCTTGAGAAAAACTGGATGATACCAAGCCTAAAAAGATGGTATACAGAACATTATATAAAAGGGCTTGGGGACTATGACAAGGGGTTGGTATTACTTACAAATATGTTAGATTCTTGGGAATAATCCTTCCTCAGATTTGATCTTTTCCTCCCCAAATTGGTCTTGGATCTTATTTGCTGTATCGGGAATGAAAGGTCCCAGTAACTGAGCAATATTTCTTAACTCGGCAATTTCATGGTTCAAGATTTTTCTAAGGATTTCTTTATCATCAACCACCCAGGGCTCGTTCTCATTAATATGCTTATCCAACTCTCGTAGCCTATTCCAAAGGACTTGTAGTGCCAGATCAACTCTGAAATCATTGATTTCCAAGCTATCTTCACTTCCCGTTACGGGAAACCCCAAACCAGAACTTTCCGCCAGTTTTGCCAGTCTTGCCACCGTATTTCCCAACCCATTTGCCAAATCCGCATTATATTTTTCATCTAGAGAATTCCACGTAATATCCGTGTCATTTTTGGACGGGAAATTTGTCAAAATCAAATACCTAGCTCCATCAATACCATATTTTTCTACAAGTTCTTTTGGCGTAATAATATTTCCAAAAGATTTACTTATCTTTTTTCCATTTAGAGTCAGGTAACTGTGCACAAAAGACTCTTTGTAAAGTGGGTGTTTGGTGGACAAGAGCATTGCTGGCCAAATTACGTTGTGAAACCAATTTATATCTTTTGCCAAAGTGTGAATTACTCTTCCCTCCCAGAAAGACTGGTTATTATTAATTTCTAAATTTGATAGATAGTTTAAAAGTGCCTCAACCCAAACGTATATTGTTTGTTCGGAATCTTCTGGAAACTTAATTCCCCAAGAAACTTTAGTTTTCGGTCTGGAGATACTCACATCTTCAACGCCGCTTTCAATTCTACGCAACATTTCCAGCTTTTTATTTTCGGGGGAAATTTTAATATCGCCATCCTTAATTTTCTCAGCCACAATTGGTGCGTATTTCGAAAGTTTGAAAAAATAATTCTCTTCCTCAACTTCAATTACCTGGTCAGGCCTATGGTTGGGACAACAATTTTCTTCGTTAAGATCAGATAACGTTAAAAACTTCTCGCACCCATTACAGTATTTGCCAGTATACTTGCCTTTGTAGACATCCCCTGCCTCAACTAGTTTTGCAATAAAATCTTGGGCAAATTTTTTGTGTTTAAGATCTGTCGTTCTAACAAAATAATCGAACTCAATATTTGTTTCGTCAAAAGCCTTTTTCCATTCAATTGCTCTTTTGTCAACATAATCCTGAAAGGTTTCTGGTGTATGCCCCTCCTTTATGGCAGATTGTTCCACAGTGGTTCCGTGCTCATCCAGTCCTGTAGTGAAAAATACATTTTTCTCTCCAACTTTCAGCTTATAATAACGGGCTAAAACATCTGCAATTGTAGTCGTGAGAAAATGGCCGATGTGTGGCGACCCGTTGGCGTAATATATTGGCGCTGTAATATACACTTTCTCACTCATAACACGGAGGATATCACCTTTTTCCCTTTATTTGCAAGAAAACTAGGAAATATAAAAGGACAAAAAGGCCTAAATTTACAGGATTAAATAAATCAAAAGCGCGGAAACCCAAAATTGCTACTATGCCAAAGCTTAAAAATCCTCCCCACCTTAACCCTTTTCTATATAAAAATTTTAGATTTGTGAAGGTTGGTGCTCTTTTGTGAAACAAATAATAAAAGGGTATGGAAAATGTTAGAGACAGGCTGAGAAAAATCAATAAAAGGAAGGTTAGGATTCTAAATAGCCCATCAGGGGAATAACCAAGAGTGTAGCTTATAAACGCGTACCAAGATATGAAGGCAAGAAACAGAATTGTATATAAAAACTTGGGCACGCCCTAATTTTACCACCAAAAACAAAAAGGCCCCGGTAAGGGGTCTTTTCGCGTCCGAGCTCATGGATGATACATCCATCCGGCCCACATACAACCAATATTCTAGTTTCACTAGAATTTTGAAGGTATTTTCCAGTCTAACTAGAGATTTATTTGATTTATGTTGTGATTGTGAGAAAATCAAAATATGATATCGGGACAAATGTTGCTTATTATAATACTTCTTGTTGTAGGAACAGCCGGGGCAATAATTTATTTTGTGACCGGCCAAATTAAAACCCTAAAAGAAGATCTTACAGATGATGAGGAAAATAAGGTGCTTATAGAGTGGTTAAAAGACATGAAAGGCTCTGTCCAAAAAACAGAGGAAACCCTGGAAAGACAACTAAAAGGCCAGCGAGAAGCCATGGCGAAACAAACGAAAGTCATTTGGGAACGCCTAGAAAACTCCTCAAAGGTTATTCAGCAGGTACAAAATCAATTGGGAGGTATCACAGAGTTCGGAAAAGATATGAAAGACTTAAGTAACGTGCTTAAATCCCCCAAACTCCGTGGTGGTCTCGGGGAGCAGTTTCTATACGAAATTTTGGAAAATTCCCTACCAAATGAACTTTTTAAAACCCAACACAAGTTCAAGGAGGGTAGTGTATGTGACGCTGTGGTGAAAACAGATAAAGGATTGATTCCAATAGATTCAAAATTTCCCATGGAAAATTTTAAGGCCATGCTCACAGAGGAAGATCAGGGTAAAAGGGACAGTATCAAAAAGGTTTTTGTTAGGGATGTGAAAAAAAGGATAGACGAAATTTCGTCTAAATATATCTTACCGGATGAGGGAACCACGGACTTTGCCGTTATGTATATACCTTCAGAAAATGTTTATTATGAATTAATTGTTAATACACCAGAGATTGAGAATTATTCTAGAGATAAAAAGGTGTTTTTAACTTCTCCAAATACTCTAAATTATCAGATGCAGGCTATCTTGGTGGCATATCAGCAGGGAGAGTTACAAAAACATGCGGGGGATATTTTAAAAGCCCTAAGTGGAATAAAAACCGAAGCAAAGAAATTTGATGAAGATTTGGGAGTTTTGGAGGGGCATATTACACGCACACATAAAGCAATGGAAGGTGTAAAAAATAAATTCGGAAGATTATTTGGAAAAATAGAGAGTGTGCAAGAGCTTGGCAGTGGAAAAGAAGATAATCCGTTGTTGGAGTAGTTTCCTGCTTGTTTTTAACAAAAAACTACCAGCCTTCTCTTATTACTCTTATTTGGGTACGACTATATCACTTCCAACGCCTGTTATAATCTCTATACATGCCAAAAATGACGTTAAATAAAGAACAAAAAAAAGCTGTAACGCATGAGGAAGGGTCAATATTGGTTGTAGCGGGGGCCGGAACTGGCAAAACTCGTGTCATCACAGAGCGCATTAAACATCTTATTCAAAGGGAAGGTATAAAATCAGATGAGATTTTGGCACTTACTTTTACAGAAAAGGCTGCAGCTGAAATGTCTGAGCGTGTGGGAGATATTATGCCTTTGGGATATGAGGAACCTTGGATAAATACTTTTCATTCGTTTGCAGACAGAATATTAAAAAATGAAGGTTTAGAAATTGGACTAGACCCTACATACAAAATTCTATCTGGTCCCAAACAGTGGGTTTTACTCAAAAAACATATTTTTGACTTAGGCCTAAAATATTTTCTCCCCATGGGAAATCCCACTAAATTTATCTCAGCAATTTTAAAATTTATCTCAAGATTGCAAGACGAGAACGTCTCTCCAGAAGAATTAGAAAAGATTGCGGACGATGATCGTTTGAAGGAACTTACTGGCGTTTACAAAAAGTATCAAGAATTGAAAATGAAAAACTCAAAACTGGATTTTGGAGATTTAATTACCTGGACTATAAAAATTTTCGAAGAGAGACCAAAGATTCTGGAAAAATACCAAAATCAGTTCAAACACATATTAGTAGATGAGTTTCAAGACACAAATTATGCACAGTATGAGTTAGTAAAAATGCTTTTTCCTAAGACTTCTGCTGATCGTTCACTTCTGGCCGTGGGAGATGATTCCCAGTCAATTTACAAATTTAGAGGTGCTGCAGTTTCCAATATTTTGCAATTTATGGAAGATTATCCAAAAGCCAAAATGGTCACCCTAACTGAAAATTACAGGTCCACACAAGAAATTTTGGATCCCGCATATAAACTAATACAAAACAATAACCCCGACACGCTTGAAACCAAGCTAAAAATCTCAAAAAAACTTACTTCGGAGTCTGAGGGCAATCCCCCCAAGGTTGTACAACTGGACACTTTAGAAAACGAGGTAGAGTATATTATTTCTCAAATATATGAACTCTTGGCAAAAGAACCTGAATACACTTATAGGGACATCGCCATTTTAGCCCGTGCTAACAACCATCTGGAGCCTTTTGTTCTAGCCCTAAGAAAACATGGTCTCCCCTATCAGTTGGTGGGAAATCGAGGGCTATATGATCAAGATGAAGTGCGGGATATTTTAGCTCTTTTGAAAGTAATAATAGATCCTGCAGACAGCATAAATTTGTACAGAGTTTTAAATATGGATTGTCTGGATATTCCTCAGGAAATAACCACAAAAGCATTGTCACAGGCCCGGTATAAAAAAATAGACGTTTGGGAAGTTGTAAGAGAGGAAACGGAGTTAGAGGAACTAGTTGATCTAATAAAAACTTACCAGGACAAAATCACAAAAATTAGCCCCGTGCAATTTGTGTATGAGATTGTAAATAAGGTGGGATATATTGGTACTCTCTTGGAAAATGAAAGCGTAGAGACTCAACTAAGTATAAATAACTTAGATATTTTTTTAAATATTGTAAAGGGGTTTGAGGTGGAGTTTAGGGGAGAAAATAAAGAACTTCCCACTATAGTTAACCTTGTAGACCATATAGATATGCTAATTGAGGCCGGAGACAATCCAGCTCAAGCTGAAATTGAGGACGTGGACACCGTAAACATACTTACTGTTCATTCATCAAAAGGTTTGGAATTTTCCGCTGTGTTTATGGTTAATCTTATTGCCGGTAGATTTCCAACTAGAAATAGATCCGATCCAATAGAAGTACCAGAAAAACTCATAAAAGAAACCCTTCCAACTGGGAATGAACATATTCAGGAGGAAAGAAGATTATTTTATGTGGGCATGACAAGAGCCAAAAAGTATCTATATTTGACCTGCGCAAAAAATTATGGGGGTAAAAGGGAAGCAAAAGTAAGTGGATATTTGGGTGAAATAGGAATTAAGCTAGAAACGCCAGAAATAAAATTGAAAAAGGGTGATCAAAAGGGTTTGTTTGGGGTTGAGTCGGGATTTCGCGATCCAATTTATAAAAAAATTAGTTTTCAGCCTAAATTTTTAAGCTATTCCCAAGTTGATACTTATAAAACTTGCCCACTGAAATATAAGTATAGGTACGTTCTTAGCTTACCTACGCCACCAAACCATGCTTTAAGTTTTGGTATTACTATTCACGATACTCTTAGGGATTTTCATCAGATGCAGTTGCACCAAAAAATTCCGCTGAAAAAACTAAATGAGATTTACGAAAAAAATTGGCATCCTTTAGGGTACGACGATGAGAAACATAGACAGGTACGTTTTGAGGCGGGAAAGAATTTACTAAAGGAATATTATGGGAGACATGCAGAGGATACTGTAAAACCAGTGGCTTTGGAAAAATCATTTAATTTGTACATTGATGGGGTGAGATTTTTTGGGCGAATAGACCGAATAGATAAGATAGATGGTGGGGTAGAAATTATTGACTATAAAACAGGTAAGGCTAAGGAACAAAAGTTCGTGGACAAGGATGACCAGGTGGCTTTTTATGCAATTGCTGCAAAGGAGGCGCTGGGGATGAAGCCAAAGAAATTAACTTACTATTTTGTGGAATCTGGAGAAAGGATTTCAACTACTAGAACAGAAGCGCAGTTGGAGGATATGAAAAAGGGTGTGGGTGAAGTGGTGAAAAAACTGAAAGGTGGAGATTTTAAGGCTAAGCCGGGAATGCAGTGTGAGTGGTGTGATTTCAGTTCCATTTGCCCTTTTGCTTATAAAAATTAAAGAGGCAGTTCGTTGAATTTGGAGAGAAATTTTAAGACCGGAGACAAATATTTTATATAAGGCGGTGGAAACTCCACCCTAAACCCCCCAAATTTCTCCTTAAAATGACTAAACCCTCCCCAATCTCTCGTAAACCTCGGAAACCTATCATCATCCACCCCCTCCAAATCAAACCACTTATAGCCTAACTTCTTAAAATATAAAATGGATTGCCACATCAGTTCATACCCCGCCTTTGTCTTTCTCCCTCTTCCAACAGAACCACCATGAGTAAATGTAACCGTTTCCTCCATCCCAAGACAAATTTGCACTCCTAGGGTATCCCCACTTTTATCTAAAACCTTGATTAGATAACTCTTGTCACCAAAAATGCTCCTTTTCGTCACTAAATCCTTAAAAGATTGAATATAAAACTTTTTTCTCTTTCCCGTTTCCTGCAACAAAGGAAAAATTCCCTCCAACATAGCGTTATCTGGATTTACAAAATGTTCTACTTTTGCTCCCTCTCTTTGTGCCCTTCTCACGGAATACTTGGCGCTTTTGGACAAATCTTCCCACAACTCTTTTTCGGGCTTTTGTAAATCTATAACTAACGAGATTGTGGGTGATAGAGGAAAATCACTTTCCTTGTATTCCTGTTCCAGTAGCAGCTTTTCATCTTGCCCAACGCCCGGCTCAATTTTTATAAATAATGCCTTATTCTTAACACACAAATCTTCTATTTCCTGCAGCTGGGTCTTATTCAAAGGGGGACATTTCTGAATTTTAACCAGTTTTCTCCCAAGAAGTTTCAAAAAACGAACTTTTACACCTGATTTAGTTTTAATTGTTTCCCAACCAGAAAACCCTAGGTACTTTGACCAAAAATCAGATTGCCGCAAACCAAAATTATACATTTATTTAAACAGTGGAAGGATTTTCCACCTAATTGAATTAGCAAAATTAAAGACAAAATACCAAAATTTATTTACTACAAAGTCGTGTGAGGGAATATACTTTACATACTTACCACCAAAACGGAGTTTAAAAATAGTAAATCCTTGATAAGGATCCCTCTTGTTTTCTAGGTCTTCGGCAGCCCCCCACATATCAAATAATGTGCAACCCTTACTTTTTCCAAACTTTATTACCTCCCATCCTAATAATGTGCTGGCTTGTAGATTTTTGTAATCTAAAGAAGATCCACCATAAGGGTAATACAAAACTTCGTCGTAGATAAAAACCATCCAAGATGCCACAACCACATTTTTATAATAAGCGGTTAGGATATGACATATACCCTTGGGATGTAGTTTCTTCCAGATTATCTCGTAGTATTTTTTGGGGCGAATAAAGTATTTTTGGCGCTTAGCAGTTTTTTCGAAAAGATCAAAAAAAGCATCAAAATCTTCATCTTTTTCCCCCACTCTAACCTCCACTCCATGTTTTAGTGCCTGGCGAACATTATAACGATGTTTTTTGTACATTCCACTAAACAGTTCCTTCTCCGGTTTAGAAATATCCAACATCACATTGGCTTTAGCAAACTCTGATCTTTTTGATTCCACGCACTTTTTACTTAGAATGCTCACCGCGTCTGGGGCTTCGGGGGCCTCATAAGTTACATTAGGAACATCAAAATTAATAGCTGCACATTTATTTTTAATTAAAGACTCCTTTAATTCCTCAAAATTTATTTCCGTTGGACTCACCCTTGGGCTATAGGCGTAATAAAAAGATGAACCAGGAATTTTGTGTCTTGTATACATAACTCCCCCAGCACTTTCCGCTGGGGTCCCATATTCCCTTTTTACATCAGCCCATTCTGGAGTTTGAACAATGTGTCTTTTCACACTTTTAGTATAGCAGGAGGGAGATGGATTGACATAATGAAAAATATAGGTTACTTTGCACTTAAGCAACGTCCTTTAGGACGGGTGTTAGGTAAGAGACTGCTGGGTGGAAAATAGATGCCCAGCCAAAACGGGGGCCTGGGAGAGAATTTAAGCTCTAACGGGCCCTAATTTGTTTATGAATATAAAAGAAATTTTATACAGTACGATACTACTAATAATTTTACTTGGTTTAGGATTTTTCCTAATCAAAGGAGGAAGAGAAAATATGCAACAAAATCAACCAAATTCAGATCTGACTCAAGAAATTCCAGAGCAAAAAACTACTTCGGCTCCAGAAATGCAGCTTGAGGAAAATGTAAACTATAGTGCAAAATTCACTACTTCCAGAGGGGAATTTACGGTGGATTTATATGAGAGCCTATCCCCTATTACTGTCAATAACTTTGTCTTTTTGGCAAAGGAAGGTTTATATGATGGCCTTATTTTCCACAGGATAATAGCTGACTTCATGATTCAGGGGGGAGATCCTCTGGGAAATGGTACGGGCGGTCCTGGTTACCAGTTTGAAGACGAAATAAATGATAAAAAGTTGGTAAAGGGCTCCTTGGCAATGGCAAATTCTGGTCCTAATACAAATGGTAGTCAGTTTTTCATTGTAACCGCCGAGGCAACTCCGTGGTTAGATGGCTTGCACACTAATTTTGGAGAAGTTACAGAGGGGTTAGATGTGGTAATGGAAATTTCCAAGGTTGAGACAGGTCCTGGAGACAAACCACTAGAAGATGTGGTTGTCCAAAAAATAGAGATTATTGAGCTTTAAATAATTCGACCCACTTTTCCATCGAAATGTGCTGGGCTCTATCGTTAGGATCTACTTCTGATTTTTCTAGTAATTCAATTGGCAGAGATTTTTTGAGCATTTTACGTGGATTAGAAAAACCTCTGTGCAGAAATCCTTCGTATTTTTTTATGTCTTCAATGTTTGACTCCCTCTTTTTTAGTCTAATTATTGCACTGTCAACGTTTGGCTCAGGTTTAAATTTGCTTCTGTCCACCGTCTCTAAATACTCAACATCATAAAAAGTTTGAACAAAAGTGGAAAGATAAGACGCGTCCGGAGCTTTATCAGCAATCTTTCGGGCAACTTCTTTTTGTATTAGAAAGACACAGTTGGAGGCTCCGCTGCGGATAGTTTCGTGCAAAATGGGGGAGGTAATATAGTAAGGTAAGGATCCAATAATTTTGAACTCTTTTTCAGGTTTGAATTGGGGAAGCCATTCTAAGATATTTTCGTTGATGACCTGAATATTTAGAAATTTTTTAGATAGTGTTTCAGCAAAGTGCTCATCTATTTCTACTGCAATTATTTCTGCGTCTTTTTCTATTAAAAAATTTGTGACAGCACCATCTCCTGGACCAATTTCCAAAACCAGATCATTTTCTTGCAAATCCAAGTATTCAACCATTTTTTGTGGAATTTCAGGACCTTTTAAGAAATTTTGCCCTAGTTCTTTTTTTAGCTTTGGCATAAAGAAAGTATACATTAATCACCAAATTTATAGTAAAATGCATTGGAATATTAACTAAACGATTGGAGGAAAAATGCATACATTCAAAAGGTGTTTTATTGTCTGTGAGAGCTGGGGGGTTTTTGATGATGTAAAACAGGTGGTAGAAAAAGAAACTGGCATCAGAGATATAGATTGGGACAGTAAACTATACCCTGCCATGGAAGAACTCGAAAATACTGACCCTAAAAGCGGGCACATACTTCTAATTAATTTAGAGGGGGAAAAGTGCCAACCGATGCCTCCACATATAAAGGTTCTTGATGTCAGTATTGTGGAATTACCGTGGGAGCTGAGAACACTAGAGTTCGACGAAATCTGGGTTATTACCGAGTCAGAGACAATATTTAAATCCGTACGCAATATGGTGGAGGGGATGACTTTCAGTAAGCCTGTTTCGCATTTCGAAAGTATGAAAGATCTAGGAATACCTTCCTTCGAAAAGAACTTTCTGGTTGTGAACCTCATGGAAACACCCTTAAACCCTGACTTAAGAAACGTAGAGATACTGGACACCGACATCTTTGACCTGAGAAAAGCGATGAAACACAAGTTGAAGTGGCGGGAATAAGCAATTAAAAACCTCCCTGGTGGGAACATAAGGGAGGTTTTGTCTTTTTTGAAAACTTTTATTGCTCTTCCAAATCCTCTACACTTGGCACATTATCCATCAAATAAATATCCACATACTCCGCACCCCAAGTAGCAAAATAGGCATTCTCATAAGCCAAATCTATTCTATTTCCCTTAATTAACCCCCCAACATCAAGCGCTTGGCACTTTCCATACCCAGGCACATAAAAATGTGTATACATAGAAATAACTGTAGGATCCACGGCACACACACCCTGCTGGACAGGAGCCCCTAAAGCTGTTGTGTGATTGCACCCCAAACAACTAGAATCATATTTTGTAGCAAAAACATGCATCTTCCTCCAGTAACCTACCTCTCCGTACTCCGGGGTGCTCAACGTCTTCCAAACCACCTTTGTTCCACGAGATATTTTTTCTGGGGTGGGATCGGTCACTTCCGTTGAAACCCACTCCTTATTTATGACATCATCCCCCCAGTAAGTAACCAAATAGGTATACTCTCTCTGTCCTGTAACCCCCTCTTCTACCACTTCCTCCTCTCCTAACTCTAATTCATCATTATTTTCATAAATTGTTCTAAAGGGTATCTCCTCATATTCTTTTATTTCCTTTTGCAAAAAAGCTGTTCTAGTAGACATTGACACAGTAGATTCCAGTACAATCTCTGCGGCTCCCGTTTTTGCTCCTAATACTTCTGAACCCACTACAAAATTCTGCGTCAGAAACCCAGATACGTACATAAGGGAGGCTAAAACTAAAATGATCGCTATTATTCTCATACAGATGATATTATACCGTCATTCCCAGCTAAAATCTTTTCGCTTAAACTCCAAATCGTCTAAAAATTCGTCTATATTTTTATCATTAAACCGAGGGGGTTTGTGTTGTAAACCTTGCATTTCTATAAGCTCTTCCGGAATTTCTGTTAAAAATCTGCTTGGCATATTAGACTGGAGACTTCCAAAATACATTCTAGAGTTGGCTCTAGTTAAAAATACCTGGTGCATGGCTCTAGTTATTGCCACATAACAAAGTCTTCTTTCCTCTTCGAGCTCCCCTTGCTCTAGCATAGACTGGGAATGGGGAAATAATCCTTCTTCCATACCAACCACAAACACCACTGGAAATTCCAAACCCTTTGAAGCATGAACAGTCATTAAAGTAACACCATCGTAATTCTCCGGCTGGGCCTTATTAGCACTTTCTATTAAAGCCACGTTTTCCAAAAAATCAGGGAGATTTATAAATTGCGTGGCTACGGACCTAAGCTCCTGAATATTTTCTACCCTATATTTGGCCTCCTCACTTCCATCATCCAACCAATCTAGATACTTTGTGTCTTCTAAAACCATGTCCATTAATTCCAGGGTAGATAACTCTTCTTTTTTTTCAACCCACCTTTTTATCGGGAGTCTTGATTTTTGTTCAATAGCATCTAAATTCCAGTCTGTTAATTTCAAGGCCTCTACGCTTTTCTGGCCAATTTTTCTTGGGGGAGTGTTAATAATTCTCTCCCAGGATACGCTATCTTTTGGGTTGTGAATAACACGCAGATAAGCAACTATATCTTTTATTTCTTTCCTGGCATAAAACCTAAACCCACCAATTATTTTGTAGGGGACATTGTTTTTTATGAGATGCTCTTCCATATTTCTGGACTGGGCGTTAGTTCGGTAAAGCACTGCAACTTCTTTATACTCGTAACCCTCTGAAACTTTTCTTCCGATCGTATCTACCACGTAAAAAGCCTCATCATGGTCTGTGGAACCTGTATAACTAACAACTTTTTCCCCCTCTCCTTCTTCTGTCCAAAGATCAAGTGGGATATGAGATGAATTGTTTTTTATAACATTCTTCGCGGCATTCAAAATGTTTTGGGTAGAGCGGTAGTTGCGCTCCAAATTATAAACAGCAGCCTCAGGATAATCTTTTTGAAAGTTTAGAATATTGCGATAGTCTGCCCCACGAAAGCTATAAATTGCCTGAGACATGTCCCCTACCACATATAAATTTCCATGGGTATTAGATAAAAGTTTGGTTAAAACATACTGTGCTTTATTTGTGTCTTGGTATTCGTCCACCAGAACATGGGAAAAAATATTTTGGTACTTGGCTAGAATTCCAGGATTTTGAGTTAGCAAAGCTACTGTTTCTACCAACAAATCATCAAAATCCAAAGCGTTTAATTTTTTGAGGCGTTTTTGATATTCAATATAAATTTTGGCGGCACTTTTTTGAAAATATCCATGAGCGTACTTACTATATGCAGGGGGATCAACAAGCTCAGACTTGGCACTAGAGATCATGGCGGATACAGGTTTGGGTTTAATACTTTTAACGTCCATCCCAAAGTCTTTGATTATTCCCTTTATTACGGATAGGGAATCGTCTGTGTCGTAAATAACATAGTCTTTGGAAACTCCAATATGATGACCGTCTCGTCGCAATATTCGAGCACAAACAGAATGAAAGGTCCCCGTCCAACTCACTTTTGTGGAACCACCCAGTAACTTAGTAACACGTTGCTTTAGTTCATTTGCGGCTTTATTGGTGAAAGTGACGCATAAAATTCTGGTTGGGGGAATATCTTCTTCCTGAATAAGATAAGCAACACGATGAGTCAAAACTCTGGTTTTACCACTGCCGGGGCCTGCAACCACAAGGGCTGGGCCACTTTCATGGGTAACGGCGGCAATTTGTTGTTTATTGAGATCTTCGAGTAATTTTCGGGTGTCTTTTTTCACCCAATTATTCTATCACGTCACAAAGTAACAAAAAGAACCAATATCCCGAAAATTATCAGAAGTATAAAAAATAAAAATCCACAGATGCGGCAGCTTCTCATTCTAACGCTTCCTCTAAACATTTTTCTAATTCTTCATTCATCGTCCATCCACACTTCCCATTTTTCTGACGTTCGCATTTAGCACCAGTATCCTTATAGCACCAAAATCCCGGTACTTCTTCTTCGGCAGTCTCCATAGGGTCCCCCTCCTCCACACATATATCACTTTTTTGCTTTCCTATAACACAGGGTTTTTGGGCACTGGAATTTACTGGGACTTCGGTTACTTTCAACTCTGCTTGATACCAAAAAGAGAAAATTACTCCACCAATAATAAATACCCCTAATACAACTGGTATCCAATTTTGCCATTTACTTAACATACTTAAAGTATATCAGGAAGTGTGTATAATAAATTCCATGAAATTAATAACCAAACTAATCGTTAGTACTCTAGCAGTAGTAATTTCAGCGTACATTCTAAATGGTGTCACCGTAGACAATATCCCCACCGCTTTGGTTGTGGCAGTGGTTTTGGGCACCCTTAATGTTTTTGTAAAACCTATACTTATTTTCCTAACCTTACCCATAAATTTAATCACATTAGGGTTGTTTACCTTTGTAATTAATGTGGCTTTAATAATGTTTGCAGCGCAATTAATTCCGGGTTTTGCAATCAGTTCTGTACTCTGGGGACTGCTCTTTGGACTAGTACTTTCAATTATTAGCGCTTTTTTCAACAAAATAGCTAAATGAAATTTCTAGTTATTTTCCTATTAATACTTGCTGCATTTGGGTTTTTTTATTTCGCTGATAAGAAGGCGCATGAAACTACAAAAATTCAAGTAAATGGTATAGAAGTGGGTGTAAAAATTGCCGATACTGCAAAAAAACGTTCACAGGGATTAATGCATGTGGAAAACTTAGGTGAAAACCAGGGAATGTTTTTTATTTTCCCTACCAGCAATTTTCATACCTTTTGGATGAAAAATACCCTAATATCTTTAGACTTGATTTGGATAAATAAAAATAATGAAATTGTACACATAAAAGAGAACGCTCAGCCCTGCAAAACCCTAAATTGTGAGGTTTACTCCACACCCAAACCTGCCAAATATGTTTTGGAGGTGAATGGCGGATGGGTTGAAAAAAATGGGGTTGGGGTCGGAAACCTTGTGGTAAGATAGTACCTATGATTAAACTAATTGATTTTTATGCAGATTGGTGTGGTCCCTGCAAAGTGATGGAACCAATCTTCGAAGAGATAAAGGGGGAGTTTGAGGGCAAAGTGGAATTTAAGAAGGTTAATGTAGAGCAAGAGGGCGGAGAGGCTGCAAAGTTTAATGTGATGAGCATTCCAACGTTTGTGATTATGAAGGATGAAGAAGAAGTGGATAGAAGGTCTGGTGCCATGCCAAAAGAGGCACTTGCCGAATGGATCAATTCACATTTGGAGTGAAATAACCTAAAATATAACTATGTCTGCCCGAATAGCAATAAATGGTTTTGGCCGTATTGGCCGAGCTTCCCTAAAAATAATTTTAGACAATTTTTTTGATAAAGCCAAAGTTGTTGCTATTAATGATCTTACAGACGTAGAGACTCTAAAACACCTTTTCAAGTACGACACCGCCTATGGAAAATATGAAAAAGAAATTCCTGTGGACATAAAGTGGTTTTCTGAACCTGAGCCACAAAAACTTCCTTGGAAGGACTTAGATGTTGATGTTGTTTTAGAGTGTACGGGTAGATTTGTAAAAGATGGCGCCGCTAAAGCTCACTTAGATGCCGGCGCAAAAAGGGTTGTAGTTTCCGCACCAACAAAGGGTGATGGAGATATTCAAACCTTTTTAAAGGGTGTAAATGAGAAACAATATCTTGGTCAAAATATTATTTCAAACGCATCTTGTACAACAAATTGTGTTTCCCCTGTAATTTCGGTTATGCACAGTAAGTTTAAGGTTTTAAAGGCTGCAATGACTACTGTTCATGCTGTCACAGCAACTCAAAACGTGGTGGACGGACCCCACAAAGATTTGAGACGTGCTCGCGCTGCAAATTACAATATAATTCCAACTACTACCGGTGCTGCTATTGCAACCACCAAGGCAATTCCAGATTTGGAAGGCAAATTTGACGGAATAGCTATGAGGGTTCCAGTAATAACTGGGTCTTTGATTGATGTGACTATGCTTGTAAGCAAGAGGGTTTCTGTGGAGGAGGTTAATGGGGCTTTTGAGGAGGCTGTAAAAAATCCTTTCTATAGGGGTGTTTTGGAGGTGACAAAAGAACCTTTGGTTTCTAGTGATATCATTGGAAATCCACATTCTGCAATTGTGGATCTTGGGATGACTAGGGTTATTGATGGGGATTTAGTTAAGATTTTGGCTTGGTATGATAATGAGTGGGGTTACGCAAATCGTTTAGTTGAGATAGCCCTTCTAACTACCTCCTAATTACTCCCCCTTCCCCTTGTCGCTTTTTGTTTTTATGGGCGTGATAAAATGTGAACATGGTCAAATCCATACAAAACGCAGACATACAACCCCAAACGAAAGTATTTATAAGATACGACCTAGATATAAAAAGCAATACTTTTAGATTAGACAGGGGTCTTTCCACCCTAAAACTAATCCTTGAAAAAGGCGGTTTTCCTATAATTGCTGGCCATCGTGGAAAAAACAAAAGTACAAGTGATCTAAAACCCTACTTTGACAAACACCTCGGCCAGGGAAATTATGAATTATTAGAAAATTTGAGGTTTGACATTAGAGAAGAACAAAACAGCAAGGAATTTGCTAAAGAACTTGTTCAAAAAGCAGAAGTTTACGTCAATGAATGTTTCGCGACCTCTCATAGGGAACACACTTCTATCGTTACTCTTCCAAAACTTTTGCCCTCATTTGCTGGCCTCAACTTACTTCAAGAATTAAATACTATGGATTACGTACTAAACGCTTCGGAAAAACCATTAATTGTAGTAATCGGCGGAGCAAAAATAGAAAGTAAACTACCCGTTGTAACAAAATTTTTAGAAACCGCAGATAGCGTACTACTAGGAGGAAGGGTGGCATTAGAGTGGAAAGAGAAAACCCCCAAAAACTTGATCCTTCCCAAAGACTACAAAGATAACAAGGACATTGGGGATGAAACAATAAAAGAATTTTTACAAATTATTCAAAAAGCAAGGACAATTGTCTGGGGAGGGCCCATGGGAATGTATGAAAATCCAAACTACGCAAAAGGTACCGTAGAAATTGCAAAGGCAATTTCAGAATCAGGGGGATTTTCCGTAATCGGAGGTGGAGATACCATAGAAGCAGTCGACCAACTAGGTCTTTTAGGAGAAATAGATTTTGTATCAGCCGGCGGAGGTGCAATGCTTAAATATCTAGCGGAAGGGAATTTGGTTGGAATAGAGGCATTAAAATGAAAAAAACTCTTGTTGCCAGTTTTCCCAAAAAATGTACGGGTTGCGAGCTTTGTGTTTTAGAGGCCCAGCGTCAGTTGGAAAAAATTGGACTGGAAGGAGCCTTAATTAGGATTTTTAGAAAATCCGCCGTCGCTGAAGCTATGGCGGACAAGCCTAAAGAAACTTATCTGGAGTTTTCTATTGATTTGGATCCACAAATAAATAGCTTGGATTTGTTGCAACTAAAGGAAATTTGCCCAACTGGGGTTTTTGAAATTATAGAACTAAAGGAGGAAAATGGACTTACAAGCTAAGAAAATTTTGCATATAAACTTAGAAAAACAAATTTCCGAGGTTAAAACTCTCCCTGATCTTAATAAATTTGTTGGCGGGGTTGGTGTCGGATTGAAATTACTAGAAACTCTCAAACCATATGACCCTGTGGCTTTTTCTGTTGGGCCACTAAATGGCTTTTTCCCTTTTGTTTCAAAAACTTCAGTTGTACTTTTTAATGAAGGGGCCGTGGAAGACCTGTATATAGGAGGAACTCTTTCTACACGAATCAGGTTTGCTGGAATAGACTCAATAGTACTTCTGGGAAAAGCCAGTCAGCCAACTACTCTTTATATAGAAAATGAGCATGTGCTTTTTTGCCCCCAAAACACTCAAATAGAAAGTCTGGGTTTGCCAGGCAAAAGAAGTGTTCTTGAAACCAGGGAAGACAATGTCATTCTAGATGGTTATTTTTTACCCCCAGAAAAGTTTCTGTCTACCAAACTACAGCGTAAAAACGTAGAGGGTTTTGTTGTAACTGGAACCCAAATCCGCACGGTTCCCAATTTTGAAAAATATAAAGAACTCTACAGCGATATTTTGGCAAGAACGAGAGAGTTAAACGTGGAAAAGGGATTTTTTCCTTCCTGTTCAGGTTGTCCTATGGGATGTGCAAAATCAAAAGTAGGAGAAATCGGTGGGAATGTATTAATTCACAGTTTAGTAGCTTGTCATCTGGCTCAAGATATCTATACAAATGTTAGCACAACTTTTTCGTGTCTAAACGTTTTGGGTTATGATTATACACATGAAGATTTAGAAGGTCTTCCCAAATTAATTAAAGAAACTTTAAAAACATTACATGAGTAAAAAATACGTGATTGCAAATTGGAAAATGAAAATGGGAAAGGATGAGATAAAAACTTGGTTGGAGAAATACGAGGCCCCGGAAACCAGCGTCAAAGTTATAATTGCCCCCTCTTTTCCGGATTTAGGATTGGTACAAAATTTTGCTTGTGCCGCCCAAGATGTATCTACAGAGGAAAAAGGTTCCCACACAGGGGACGTAGGAATATTTCAAATAAAGGATTTTTGCAATTACTGCATTGTGGGGCACAGTGAAAGGAAGGAAGATAAAGAAACAGTACTGGAAAAAAGAGACTTGTGCCTTGAAAATGGGGTAACCCCAATTGTTTGTTTCGTAGACCCAAAAAAGGCTGAAAAATATTATAAGGAGGGTGTTATTCTAGCCTGGGAAGATTCTGGAAATATATCTGAGGATGGAATCTACAAACCTATAGATCCAAAGGAAATAAAAGGTATTATTTACGACATAAGAGAGAGGTTGCCGGAGGGGGTTTCTGTGCTTTACGGAGGCTCTGTAAATAGACAAAATGTCCAAAATCTGGTAAATATAGCGGATGCCGATGGGTTTTTAGTGGGTAATGCCAGTTTAGACCCGGAACATTTTACCGAAATAATAAAGGCTTTTAAATAAACATGAGGGGAATTTTTAACATAAAGATAGTTTTAATAATAGTGATAATCTTGGGGATCGTAGTGCTTGCAGTTAAAAATGGAAAAGGGTGGTTTGATCCTATTTCTATAGCGGCCAATATCTCTGCTGCCGACTTAAAAGAAGATGGCGGAAGAACAAATGTCCTACTTTTGGGCTCAGATAAAAGAAAAACAGGAAAGATTGAATCTGAACTAACTGATACCTTACTCATAGCATCAATTGGTAGAGTCGACCACGATGTTGTTCTTATTTCTCTCCCCCGCGATTTGTGGGTAGAAAGCCCAACAGGTTACCACTCAAAAATAAACGCCATTTATGCTTATGGTGGAAATCCGGAAATAATGCAGGTGGTAGAAAACGTGCTTGGGGTGCCAATACACTATTATGGAGTCGTCAACTTTGATCTATTTAAAGATGTTGTTGATATTTTAGGGGGAGTAGAAGTGGTTATAGACAACGATTTTACAGATTACTTCTACCCTATTGAAGGTAAGGAAAATTCCCCTCGTGCAGAAAGATATGAAACCGTCCACTTTGAGGCCGGATCGCAGAACATGGATGGGGAAACCGCATTAAAATTTGTACGCTCAAGAAAAGGTGACAACGGAGAGGGTACTGACTTTGCTAGATCTGCAAGACAACAAAAGGTAATTGCGGCAATAAAAACCAAACTCCTTTCTTTCCAAACACTGGTAAATCCAGTAAAGCTAAAAGAGCTGTATGACTTATACTCCAATGAAGTAGACACAAACATTACTTTTTCAGATATTCAAAACTTTTATCTACTTTCGCAGCAAATAGATTTCAGTAAAGTTATTTCCATCGTTTTAGATGACCGAAGTGCTGCAGATGAGGGAGGTTTGCTTTATTCCCCAGAAGACACCGAACTTTTTGGTGGTGCATACGTTTTGATTCCAAAAACAGGAAATTTTTCCCAACTTCACGCTTACGTCCAAAGGTATATCTTTGGAGAAGGAAAATGATTTACATTGTCCACGGAAATGATCTTGCAACTTCTAGAAAATTAATTATTAATCAACAAAACAAATTGGGAGCACAAAATAGTGTTGAGTTGAACATTTCTGATGTTACCCCCGCCCAACTAGAGGGGTCCGCTGGATCCTTTGACATCTTTGGCAACGCTCCCTTTATAATTTTTGACGTTTCTGATGCTAAGGCGACTGATTTTAACAACTATTTGTCAGTTTTTGAAAATATCCATAAGGAAACCATTTTAATAATCTTGAGTAGTAAAAAAATACCTGCAAACAACGCACTTATTAAAACCCCAAAGAAATATAATACAAAAGTTATTTTGAGCGAAACCCAGTCCGAAGCAAATATATTTAAATTTATAGACTACCTATTTTCAAAAAATAGAAGGGGGGCGTATAAGGAGCTTAGTATATTAACAGACGAAGGCGCTGATTCTTTCTATATATTAACAATGTTATTTTACGGCTTAAGAAATGTTGCACAAGCTAAATTTGATTCCCCCTCTTTGGTAAAAAAAACTGGATTTACTAAGACTAAGGCACAAAATCAGGCACGAAATTTTAGTGAACCTGAAATTCTAAACTTGTACGAGGAATTGTACAAAATAGATAGGGGAACAAAAACTGGCGAGATAACATCAGAACTTGCAGTAACTTCTGTAATAGAAAAAGTTTTAGGCTAACCAATGGAAAAAAAAGTTTATATAAAAGATCGAGGGTTTGACCCAATGTACCAAAAAGTTCCTTCAACTCGATCAACGGAAACAAAGATAGTACCTTCCTTACTCGTTTTAGGGGGAATTTTCATTTTAATTACTCAGGTGGTTATACCACTGGCCATCTTTTCAACTCAGGATGAGCTTGCAGATGAAGTTACTAGTACAGTTTTAGGGAAAGCCACGGGGTTTGCAAAATTTGAGTTTCCAGAATTATATAGTGACATTCTTGGCGCTGAGTCTGAAAATACAACAACCAAAGCCAATGTTCCCGATTACTTCTATATCACAATCCCGAAATTAAATATTGGTGAAGCAAAAGTAGAAACAAATGCCAAAACCCTAAATCCGGACAAAGCCCTAGGACATTACAAAGGTACCGCTCTACCTGGACAAGTTGGTAATACTTTCATATTTGGTCATTCTGTATTGCCTGTGTTTTATAATCCAAGAAATTACAAAACGATTTTTTCGAAACTAGGAGATCTGAAAATGGGAGATGAGTTTTACGTAAAATACAATAATAAGACCCTTACCTATAAAGTGGAGGGCTTGGTTGAATTGGCACCAAGCAAAGTAGCTCCTCTGGCAGAAATGAAACCAAAATACCTTAATGAATCTACGATGGTACTCATGACTTGCTCGCCACCAGGAACAAAACTGAGAAGATTAATGGTAAATGCTGTAATGGTGAATTAGTCTAATTCTTTTAAAACTCTTTTCTCAAAAGAAGCGGAAGGTCTTGTGTTCAAATACCAGGCTATAGCTAACAAACCCGTGGTTAATAAAATACCTAGAGTTGGTCCGGAAATCCCGGTGTCTGGAACGGTAGACTCAGGGGTAGTATCTTCCTCAGGGGGTGTTGTGGTATCAGCGGTGTCGGTACCGGCAAGTACTGCGCGAGGCTCTGTTTCTACTTCCTGATTCACTAACTCTTCAAAAACGCTTCCCTGCATTTGCACATCAGAAGAAACCTTCTCCTCAACACCTAATGTTTCAGCGGAAGAATCTTCATTTATAACCACATATAATGCACTAAAAACCAACAGGGAAACCACGAGGGTTAGGATGAACGTTTTAAAACCT